>JAGLJD010000005.1 GCA_023142625.1 Candidatus Parcubacteria bacterium
TAGAAAAACCTTGTAAACCGCATCCCGCGCCTTTTAAATGTTTTATTGGATCATCTAAATTATTTTTCACCGTTATCTCCACCGTCTCTCCCTGCCCATATTCTATTTTATCTGTCGTAATAATCACTTCCTTAACCAATCCATCTTTAACCTTCTCACATTTCCCATTTTCACATTTGCAAGTATATTTACCAAATTCAACGGCACAAGGTAAACAAAAAACATGACTGACTTTATTGTCCCATTTTTCTCTTATTTCTTTAGCTTCGTCTTTGTTAAGACATTTATAATCATTTACTAAAAAATCACACGGCGGACATACATCAAAGCCAGCATAGACTAACTCGCAATCAGAATCAATTTCACATTGAGTTTCAATAACAGGATTTATAATCGGCAAATCTGTTTTATCAGGCAAACTTATTAAATAACCGCCGATAACGATAATCGCCGCCAGCGCGAAAAAAATTAAAACGACTAAAAGCGTTTTGACGGTAAAAAAAGAACAGCACTCTTTTTTAGGCGGTTGCTCTTGTTTTTGATTTTTCTCCGAACCTAAATTTTGATTCGGATTTTGTGTTTGGTTTCGCATAAATTTAATATTTTTAACTTTTTTTTAAATTATGAAATTAAAAAAAATTATATAAAATCTTTAACTTTTTGAAAAATCGGCTGTGATAGATCGGCAAAATATCCAAATCCTTTTAATAAAATTGGGGTTATTTTTGAATCAGACAGCATTTCCGCGGGCAATATATTGATAGAATAATTATGAATAATATATAAAAATACGCTGATGATTAAAAATCCCTCGGCAAGCCCTAAAATCGCGCCCAATATCCTATTAATCGTTTTTAAAAACGGAATAATTGAAATAAGATGAAAAAATTTATCTATAAAATAAAAAACAAACCCTGTTAATTTTGAAATTAAAATTAAAATCGCAAAAAACGCTATAATTTTAATCGCTGTTTCTCCGACAGGGATAAAACCGAGCCATCCAGCTAAAATCAGATAATATTTATTAGCTGCCAAAACTCCTAAAACTAATCCTGCCAGCGAGCCGAACGACTGAATAAAGCCAAAAAAAAATCCCCAAACTGTAAATATGGTTAAAATTACGAATAATATAACATCAAAAATCGGCATTTATTATTTTAACTTTAAAATTAAAACAGCCAATTCAAAATCTTTACTGCCTATCTTCTTCTGTTGCTGTTTCAGTTTCTTCTTGTTCTGGCTCTACTGGCGCTTCTTCTTTTCTTTCTTCTTCAACTATATCTTTTTCTGGCTCTACTGATACCTCCTCAACAGGATTTACTTCTTCCTGTTTTGGCTGTTCTGCTGGTTTAAAAAAATCTTTTAAAGATTCAATAAATCCCATAAACAAATTGGTTAAATAAATAAATAATTATTGTTTATAAAATAACATAAAAATAGATTATTGCAATAGATCAGATGCGCGGAAACAGGGATTCGCCCTTTTTAATTTTCGTATTTGGACTTAGTCCGCCCCATTTAGTTGCTTTGTTAAAATCTTTTTTAATCTCTTTGGCTGAATTTATTCCTAATTGAGACCAAATCTTTTCTGCCGTATCAGGCATAAACGGCAAAAGCATCCACGCGATAATCCGCAATCTTTCCAAAACATTATACATAACTTCGCCGACTTTTTCATCTTTATTTTTAATCATTTCCCACGGCTTTTCTGAAGAAATATGTCCATCCATCAATTTTATTGTATTAATCGCGACATTTAATGACTGACTAATTTTTAATTTTACTAAATTTTCTTTATAATATTTTAAATAACTCTTTGTATCTTTTCTCTGTTTTCCTATTAATAAATCTTCAAACTTTGTTACTTTCATTTTTAAATTTGCTTTTTGCATTTTTTCAACAAGAGTTATTGATCGCGCGACCAAATTTCCTAATCCATTCGCTAAATCCGCGTTGTATTTTTCATCAAATTTTTCAAAACTCACATCTCCGTCATGTCCGAACGATGTCGCGCTCATCAATAGATAGCGCGCGCCGCCAACTCCGTATTTTTTAACCATATCGCTCGGCGCGATAATATTGCCGAGCGACTTGCTCATTTTTTTTCCGTCAATCAAGAAAAAACCGTGTATAAACAACTGCTTCGGCAATGGCAAATCAAGCGCCAAAAGCATTGCCGGCCAAATCGTGCTATGAACGCGCAAAATATCCTTGCTCATCAGATGCAAGTCTGCCGGCCACCATTTTTCCGCTGAATTTTTAAAATATAATTTGTCTTTTTTATCTCCTGACAGCCCTATTCCTGTTATATAATTCAGAAACGCGTCAGCCCAGACATAAGCGGTATGGCTTTTATCCCATGGCAAAGGTATTCCCCATTTTACATTTTTTCTTGAAAAAGCGATGTCTTTCAGCCCGCCTTTATAAAAATTTAAAATTTCATTTTTTCTCGATGCCGGCATAATTTTAAATTCATCGCTTTTAATTTTCTTTAAAATTTTTTCAGAATACTTTGACATCTTGAACATATAGCATTCTTCACTTGCCTTCTCGGGTTTTTTATTGTGGTCAGGACATTTTCCATTGACTAAATCTTTCTCGCTTTTATACTGTTCGCAGCCGCGGCAATAAAGTCCTTCATATTTTCCCAAATAAATATCGCCTTTGTCATACAGATATTGCAAAGCGTTCTGAACCGCTTTTTTGTGCTTCGGGTCTGTGGTGCGGATAAAATTATCATTGGAAATATTCAACTCGTCCCACGCAAACTTAAATTTGGCTGATATTTCATCAACGAATTTTTGCGGCTCCATTCTCGCTTCTTTTGCTTTTTTAGCAATACTCGCCCCATGTTCGTCAGTTCCGGTCAGAAAAAAAACCTTATCTCCGATCATCCGATGATAGCGCGCCAAGACATCAGCCGCGACAGTAGTATAAGCGCTCCCAATATGCGGCTCCGCGTTAACATAATATATCGGAGTTGTGATGTAAAATTTATTATTTTTGATTGACATATTTTTTATTTATACTATTTTAATGTATTGGCAATTAAGCTAATAAAATTTAAAGAACTAAAAACAAGGAGGCGAAAAATGATCTTTTTAAATGACAAAAGACTAAATGAAGAAAGTAAAAAAGGATCAGGGTATTGTCAGCCACTTATGTTACTTTGACAATAATATTGATTACGCTGTCAATTATATTATCCGATTATGGACTTACAATTGCAATTCTAACTGCCATGACTTTTTTAATATCAATATTGATGCTACCACGGATTTTTTATGAAACATTTGAAACAGAAAAAGAGACAAAACCAAAAAAAATCATTCCATTGGTAATGAAATATACAATTCTCCTGCTTTCAATAGGAATAGTTGTAATAGTCAAATTTTTCAAAAAACTCCCGCGGTTTTTAAAAAACCAGTGGACTGGATAATGACTATTGTGCGACTAAATCGGCTAAATCCAAATTACAACTTGGGTTTATCCGTTTTTTTATTTTCCAAAGCCCATTTGAAGATTAGTTTAATTGTGATTATTTTTTTATTAATTTTTATAATATCGCTTATTTATGTTCCCTTGAATTACGAAATGTCTTTGCGAGAAGGCGATAGCCGACGAAGCAATCTCATTACTGAGCGAACAAATCTATGATTATAAATTTTTGCGTAATTAACGAGATTGCTTCGTCGCGCCTCACTCGCTACGCTCGTTCAGCTCCTCGCAAAGACAGTAGGATTTATATGCGTTTCATAATTCAAAAAATATCGCTTACCTATATTCGCTAAAAACTGTTTGATAGATTATACATCGGCATAATAATCGCCGCGACCATAGTTCCGACGGCTATTCCCATAATAATCATAATAAACGGCTCCATAATAGTCATAATTTTGCCCATCGTGTCTTCAATTTCGAGCGTATAAAAATCGGTCATCTTTCCTAAAACATGCGTTATTCTTCCGCTCTCTTCGCCTATGGCCATCATCTGCGCGAACATAGGAGGGACAAATTTATCATTAAAAAATTCTCCGGCAATAGAGCGTCCGTCTTTTACTTCGCGTATAGTTTTTTGAATCAAATTTTGATAATGGGAATTATCAACAACTTTAACAACAACCTCCAAAGACGCCACGATTGTCACGCCGCCTGAAATTAGCGTGATAAAACTTCTCGCAAGGCGCACTAAATAAATTTTCCTTAATATCTTTCCAAAAATCGGAGCATGCAACTTTAAAATATCCCAATAGTGCTTGCCTTTTTTAGTTTTAATAATAACTTTAAAAATAAAAAAAGTAACTGCCAGACCTATTAGCGCCGCCCACCAAAAATTTGTAAAAAACTCGCTTGCTTTAATTAAAATCCTGGTTGTGGCTGGAAGTTCCGTGCCGCTTTCTATTAATACAGCGGTTAATTTCGGCACTACATATATCATCATTACTACGCCGACTACCAATAATCCTGATAAAATAAAAGCGGGGTAAATCATAGCCCCTGTTATTTTCTTCATCATTTCATAATCCTTTTCCTGCTCATCAGCCAAATAATTCAATACTTCGTCTAATTTTCCCGAAGTTTCGCCTGATTTTATTATATTAATATGAAAAGTATTAAAAATCCTCGGGTAGCAAGACAGGCTGTCGGACAGTTTATTTCCTCCTTCTACTTCGTCTGCAACAGCTATAATAATTGGTTTTAATGTCTTATTCTCTGTCTGTTTCTCAATAATGCGCAAAGATTGCACTAAAGAAATATTTGCGGAGATCAATACTGAAAGTTGGCGCAAAAAAATTAACAGGTCTTTAACTGAAACTTTATGAAGCAATCTATCTAAATATTGCTCTAAAAATTCAATCTTTCTAGATTGAAAAACATCAATAATGGTCAGTCCCTTTTCTCTTAAAATATTAGCAGCTACATCTAAATTAACAGCTTCAACTTTTCCTGAAATTTTAACGCCCTTTGCGCTAATCGCTTTGTATTCAAAAAATGGCATAAAATCGAAATTAGAATTACTTTTTGGATAAAATATTTTTAATCTTATCAACGACTTCGGCTGGAGTAAAATGAACCTTAATTAAATATTCTTTAACCCCGAAAGACAGCGCTTTTTCTATATCATCTTTATCGTTTAAGTTTGTCAATAAAATTATTGGGATGTCTTTTAAATACGCATCCTTTTTACAATATTTTATTACCGTAAAACCATCCATTTTAGGAAGCATTAAATCTAATAAAATTAAATCTGGGAGTTTCTGCTTCGCGATTTTTATTCCTTTCTCTCCGTCAAATGCCGTTAAAACATTAAAACTTTCTTCAGATAATCTTTTATTATATATATTGTTCAAAAAAATATCGTCTTCAATAATTAAAACTGTTGGCTGTTGTTTGTTCATAAAATAAAATTATTTAATAAAAAAATTATTCTTTAGTGACTTTAAAAACTTCTTCTAAACTTGTAACTCCCTTTAAAGCTTTAATAATCCCATCTTGTTTTATAGAAATCATTCCCTGCGCTTTTAACTCTTTTAATATTTCTTCTGATTTTCCTGAGCGATTAATAATTGCCTTTAATTCATCCGTCATTATTAAAACTTCAGCAACTACAGCCCTTGAATGATAACCTGTTGATCCGCATTTGCCGCATCCTTCGGCTGCGTAAACTTTAAAATCGTCTGATAAAATTTTCTTTTCATTAATATTTAGGCCGACTTTTTTAAAATAACTTGCTGGAATATTCTTCAGTTCAGATAAAATTTCTTCTTTAAAATTCTTCGGGGGCGATATTTCTTTTCTGCAAAATTGGCATAATTTTCTAACTAATCTTTGCGCGATCACGATATTGAGAGTGGATGTCAGTAAAAACGGCTCTACCTTCATATCTTTAAGCCTTGGTATGGATCCGTAAGCGCTATTTGTATGAAGTGTTGATAAAACTATATGCCCTGTTAAAGCGGCATGGATAGCAAGTTCGGCTGTTTCATTGTCTCTAATTTCTCCGACCATTATAATGTCTGGATCTTGCCTTAAAATAGATCTAAGTCCTGCGGCAAAAGTAAAATTTACCTCCGGCTTCACTTGAGACTGATTTACTCCTTCCATATAATATTCAACTGGATCTTCTAATGTAATAATGTTTACCCCTTCTCTATTTAAAATATTAATGACCGAATATAGAGTTGTTGATTTTCCAGATCCTGTCGGTCCTGTCACTAAAATCATACCGTGCGACATTTTGGTCCCTTTTTCTAAAATTTTAATATGGCATTCATTAAATCCTAACTCTTCTAAGGTTAAAACTCCGCCAGAGGAATCTAAAACCCTCATTACAACTTTTTCATTGCCAGTTAATGGCAGCGTTGAAACTCGAAAATCAATTAATTTATCTTTAAGTTGAATGCGTATTCTTCCGTCTTGAGGAATTCTAGTCTCGTCTATCTTTAAACTTGACATAACTTTTATGCGCGAAACAATCGCTGCGTGCAGATAAATCGGCAAAACTAAAGATGTGTGCAGTACTCCGTCAACGCGGTAGCGAACGCGCGTATTATGAATACTAGGTTCAATATGAATATCGCTCGCCCTGCCCTCGACCGCATGCTTAATAATAACTGAAACAATTTTAGAAATTGGGGCCCCTCTGATAATTTCCTGCAATCCGCTTTTATCTTTTATTTCTTTAGTTTTTTTAACTGCAAATTTTGTTTTTGCCCTTCCTAAGGCCTCCTCTACTTCAACGCCGATGTTCTTATGCCTATTAATAACATCTTTAAAGCTATCTGAAGAAATAATAAAATATTTAACCCTAAAATGATGCTTTTTTGATAAAAATTCTATCGGTTCAATGGCTTTTAAATCCTGCGGATTAACCATTCCTACTTTTAATTGATTATTCTCCTTGTTAAAAATTACTATTTTATAATTTTCCGCCACTCCGACAGGCAAAAAATTAAATGCTTCCTGGTCTAACACCTTGTCTATTAAATTAACATAGGGAATATTTAAAATTGAAGCCTTGATTTTCGTTAATTCTTCATTACTGATAATTTTATTAGCAATTAATATTTTTTCAACTGAAATTCTTTTTTTTATACTCTCTTCTTCTACTTTTTCTAAAACTCCATCCGAAATTATGCCATTATCTCTTAATTTATTGTATAATAATTTATTAAAATTCATTTCTTTTTTTTAAAACGATTTTTAAAAATCGCAAAATAAAATTTTATTTTTCTAAAAATTATCCAAAGGCTCTATAGTTGTGGAACTATTCAAAATATCTTCCGTCTTATTAACTGTGGCATCGGCGGATTTAATAGGCGTGGGCAACATAAAAGGATTCTGTTTTCCTAATCCTGTGATCTCTAAATTTAAAAAATTTCCGCCGTATTCTTCCATTTTTAAAAATTTTGGGTTGGATAAAACCTCTTTATTGAATTCCGCTAAAAAAATTTTAGATTTTTTTGTAAAAAAAACCTTATCTACAATATTTTCTGTAGAAATTGAAACGATGGTCTTTAGTTGCTGGCTGCGGAAAGCAAAAATTATAATCATAAAAATAACTATAAAAAATATGATAAAATAAAAAATAAATTTTTTTCCAGTAATATAACTTTGCATATTATTATATTATTAACCCTCTTCTTCTATATAGTATGTCGTCAATTCCAAAGAATAACTATTATCACCCTGATAGCTAATAGTTTTAACATCTATAATGGGAAAATTATTCTCTAACATGGAGAGCATCTTCTTATAATTTTGATATCCAAATACTTTATTAACAGTTAAATTTATTTTAATTATTTTAATAAGCGGCATTTTTTGTTTTTCGGATTCTATTGTCCCGCCTTTGAAAAAAATAATACTTCCTAATTCAAAACTGCTATTTTTAAATAAACTTTCAAATCCAGCGAATAATTCAGGAAATTTCGGACCTGTCGGCAATGCGGCGTCAATCCTTTTAATATCCTTTTTTGTTATACTTTCATATTCTTTATAAAAAAACTTCAATTGTTCAAAATAACCGAAATCATTCCTGTAAATTTCTTCGCCTTCCGCGAATTTAACATCTTTAATATTTTTAATCTCTTTTAATTTAGGTGAAAAATAACCAAAAAAACTTCCTAAAAATATTACGATAATCAACAATAATAAAATATAATCAAAATACTTTATAAAAATTTTTACTGATCTGTTTTTCAAATTTTCCATTTTTATAAAAAATAATTAATTATTTTAAAAAAACACTCTTTTTTACTTTTAAATCTATATTAAAATTAACAGGCAAACCCTGATCGTCTGACGAACCGTTAAATATAGCCGACTTTATTTCCACAAATTCTATAAAATCTTCTGCTTGCTGAAAAACAATTAACTGCTTAGCGATTGACTCAAAATTGTCTGTCATGGCGCTAATAGACACATTTCCATGAATATCCGCGTTTAAAGTTTTATAATAAACATTTGTTAAGGTATATTTTTCTAAAGCGTCTAAAAAATTAGTATTGTATATATGGTTTTGAAGCAAGTAATCTATCATTTCAAATTTTGTTTGAAGTTTTATAATCTCATCTTTCTGTTCTTCATAAACGCTTATTTTGCTTTGAGTCTCATCAATTTTTTTCTTAATATTATCTATCCTATTAATAACGGAACTCTGATACCATGCAATTAATATATATATAGAAAAAAGAATAATTGCAATTAAGGCGAAAGAAGAGAACATAATAAAAAATTTCTCCCTTATTTTAATTTTAATAGATCCAATTAGGTCTCCAGAGATAAAATTTATTTCCGAGTCATTGTGAATTAACTTTTTTTTATCATCAAATTTTAATGCGTCTTCTAGCTTCATCTTATTTTTTATTTGTTCGTTTTGATTCTTTGCTTTTTTCCGCCGTTCTTCTATTTTATTTTTTTTATAATCATGAAAAGTCTGTGTTTTTTTTATTGAATTAGAAATATCAGATTCAACTTTTAATTTTTGAATATTCTCGACTCTTTTTAATTTTTTTAATTCTTTGTTTGCCGATTTTCCAAAAAAATCTTTATTTTTGTCTTTATTGCTTGCATCGCCTTCATTTCTTTTTTTTGAAAAAAATGAAAAATTAGAAAAAACATTCGCGGATATTTTTTTTTTATCTTTTTCCGCATACTTTTTATTGGAATTCAGCGGAGCATGCATCTTAACATCGTCTTTCTGCGCTTTTTTCGCTTTTTTCAATTCACTCTTTTCACGATTTTTTAAATTATTCGGCAATAAATTTATTGACATAAAATTATTTGCTAAACTTTAACGCTTTTTTAAAAATTTACTCTATCTCCCTCATTGCTAATCCAACCGCTACCGACAATTTAGAACCGATGTCTTCAAAGGCCAGTTTTAAGTCTTGAGGGTAAATAATTCTCGCAAACGGATCTCCGATATAAACTTTTTTATTTAAAATACGAGATAAATATTCAGGCAGATAGGACAACTGGGAAGATCCTCCCGTAAGGATTATTTTTTCTATATCATTATTATTAATATTATCCGCCGCCTGTCCAAAACTTAACTGATTCTTAAAAAAATCTATTGTGTATTTTATTTCATCTATAATCGGCGCCACAACTTTCTCTATAGACTGAAAAACAGCGCTTCCTTCCTGGTCGACGCGATTAACTCCGACATCGTATTTGAACTGCTCTCCTCTATCAAAGTTAACATTCAAATTCTTGCTAATCGCCTCTGTTATGTTGCGCCCTCCGACTTCTATGCTTCTGTTAATTATTGGAAATCCGTTTTGAATAATAGAAACAGAGGAAGACGAAAGTCCGATATCAATTATCATTAAAGTTGATTTATCATTTCCAACTAACGACCTAATTAGAGAAAAAATTTCTGTTTCCAAACTTAATAAGTCTAACTCCGCCTTTTCAAAAATAGTCATATATTTCTTTACTAAGCTTTTGGGCGCTCCGGTTAAAAAAATTTTTATATCCTCATTATCCTTCTTCTCTTTCTTTTTTTTATTAAAAAAATCTTTTGTGTTTTCTGCCGCGCTTGAATCGCCGCTTTCCTGATCTCCGCTGTCTTGATTATTATTATTACTTTTAGAATCTTTGTTTGTTTTATCGTCTTTTAATAACACTCTTTTTTTATTTTGTAAAAAATTCTTCTCTTTTTTATCACCGTTTAAAATATGCCAATCAAGGCTGATTTCGTCAATCGGCATAGGAATAATTTTCTTCGCTTCCCATTGTATGGCTGAAGTCAAATCTTTTTTCTTCATTTGCGGCAAGCTAATAATTGAAGAAAATACTGAAAATGTCGGCAGAGCAGTAATGACTTTATTGCTTGTAATTTTTGCCTCTTTGCATAACTGCCTTAAAATATTGGCTGTTTTATTTATTGCCTTTTTAGAGTCATCCATAATAATATTTACAGACTGATCCGTAAATGCGTAGGTAACTAATTTCGGCACCCCTTTCTCGTTTGCCAATTCCACTAATTTAATGCTTGATGTTCCTAAATTAATGCCTAAATAATTATAGTTAGAACTAAATAATCCCATAAGCTTAATTAGACTTGTTGCGCAGGTCTATTAATAAATTTAAAGATGTTAATAACTTTTGATTTTTATTATAGCAAATTTTTAAAACTTCGGCAATTTTTTATTTACTCTATTTTATCGCCGTGATAAAAGTCGTGAAATTAAATTTTAGATCCTGAATTCCCTGCTCTAAAATATCCAGCCCGTACAATGACGCGCAAATTTTCGGCGCGATTGCCGCGCAATCTTTTGATAAAACTCCTGCAGAAATATCTTTTGCCGCGCTTGCCGTATCGCTATATTCTTGCAATTCTGCGCCACTCCATTTTCGCTTTAAATACATGCGGCATTGCTTTAACGCCTGCGGGTGCGAAACAATCTTTTTGATTTCGCTTGTTTTTATGCCTTTTATAGCAAGCAGGCAATGCTGAATGTCTATTTCAAATATATTCTCAATCTTAAAATTATAATCGCTCATCGCGTAAACCGCTTCATAAACAATTCCGCCGTTTGAATTTTCAATCGGAAAAACGCCTTTGGCGATTTCGCTTTTATTAAGCGCGCGCAAAACGCTTGCAACATTGATTAAATATTTAAGCTTATAATCTTTAATTCCATTTTTAGCGCAATAATAGTTCGCGGCTTCTTCGGAAAAACTGCCTCTGTTTCCCGAAACCCCGATTTTTATTTTTTCCATAAAATTATTTTAAAACTTTAATACTCCTGTCTTTGCGAGCGGAGTGGAACGGAGCGAAGCAATCTCATTACTGGGCGAGTAAAGTTATGATTATAGATTTGTTCGCTCAGTAATGAGATTGCTTCGTCGCTCTCTCTTCCCCGCCTAAATTTTTGTTTCACAAAAATTTAGTCGGGTCGTTCGGCTCCTCGCAAAGA
>JAGLJD010000050.1 GCA_023142625.1 Candidatus Parcubacteria bacterium
GCCTCAATGAGCAATATTCTGCAATTTAAAAAAGACTATCCGCAAAGCAAAAATGTTATTTTAATAAATAATTACCGCAGCAGGCAAAACATTCTTGATCTTGCTTATAAATTCATCAAATTAAACAACCCGAACCGCCTTGAGGAGCAGTTAAAAAACAACAAAAATGAAGAAAAATTAGACAAAAAACTGCGTTCGCAAATCAAAGGCAGCGGAATTATTGAATGCATTAACGAAAAAACTCTTGATGATGAAGTTAAAAAAGTCATCTCTAAAATTATTGAACTGAAAAATAACAACCGAGAAGCGACATGGAACGATTTCGCCATTTTAATAAGAGCGAACGATATGGCGAACAATTTTATTCCGATTTTAGAAAGAGCGGAAATTCCTTTCATTTTTTTAGCGTCAAAAGGTCTTTATTCCAAGCCGATTATAATGGATATTATCGCATATTTAAAATTGCTGGACGATTATCATGAATCAGCCGCGGTCTATCGCGTCCTGTCTATTCCTGTTTTTAATTTTTCCCATAAAGAAACTTCTCTATTCAACTACTGGGCGCGACGGCGCGCGTGGTCCCTATACGAAACCTTAAAAAACGCGGCTGCATTAGGCTTTGAAAAAGAGGCTATTGAAAAAATAAACAAAATTCTGAATTTAGTTGAAAATCATACTCAGTTAGTAAAAACCAAAAGCGTTGGCGAAATAATATTAAAATTTTTAAACGATTCTGGCTATTTGAAACAAATAATGCGCCAAGACGAGCAAAAAATGAGAGATGACACAAATTACCTTAACCAATTTTACAGAAAAATACAAAATTTTGAGCGCGAAAACGACGAACGGCTTGTAAAAAACTTTTTGTCGGAACTGCAAATGGAGATTGAGTCTGGCGAAGAAGGATCTCTTGCGCCAAATTACGACAGCGGCCCCGAAGAAATAAAAATTCTCACCGCGCATGCCGCAAAAGGGCTGGAATTTCAATATATTTTTATAGTAAATTTAGTTGACAGGCGTTTTCCAACTACAGAAAGAAAAGAGGCAATCCTTTTGCCTGACGATTTAATTAAAGAAATTCTGCCAGAAGGAGATATTCATTTAGAAGAAGAGCGGCGGCTTTTTTATGTCGCTATGACGCGAGCGAAAAAAGGGCTGTTTTTCAGCTGGGCGGAAGACTGCGGAGGCGTTAGAAAAAAGAAGCCGTCAAAATTTTTATCGGAAATAGGGATGGTGAGCGAAAAAAAATTATCAGAAGCCGCGAGCGGACTGCAAATTTTATCTTCCCCTTTGGCAAAATCCGAAACAAAAGAAAAGACCGACATAAACGCTTTGCCGCCGCGCTTTTCATTTTCACAATTAGCCGCTTTCAGCAACTGCCCTTATCAATATTATCTGGGCTTTATCTTAAAGGTTCCGACGCAGGGAAAACCGAGTTTTAGTTTCGGGAAAACAATGCATTCCACTTTTCAAAGAATAGCGGAATTGATAATAGCCAAACAGAGTGGCGCGCAAAAATCGCTATTTAATTCAAACCAGCGATTAAAAAAATTCATCGAAATGATTTCGCTGAAAGAGATGCTGGATATTTTCCAAGCATCATGGATTGATGATTGGTATGAAGATAAAAACTCCAAAGAGAAGCATTTTAAAAAGGGCAAAAAAATTATTAAGGGATTTTATGATAAATTCAGCGATAAAATTATTCAGCCGCTCTATTTGGAAAAAGTGTTTAAAATCAAGATTGCCGGATATGTTATCAGGGGCGCGATTGACCGTGTTGACAAAACAGAAGGCGGACTGAAAATAATTGATTATAAAACTGGCGAGCCGAAAGAAAAATTAACATTTGAAAATAAAAAACAGCTGATTATTTACCAGCTTGCCTGCGAACAACTGTTTGATGAGCCTATAAAAAAATTAAGTTTTTACTATCTTAACAACAACAGCGAAGTTGAATTTTTAGGAAAAGATAAGGAATTGGAAAAGGTTGAAAAATGGATTGCGGACACGATTGAAAAAATCAAACAGAACAATTTTTCCGCCAAACCGGGAAATTTATGCAAATGGTGCGATTTTAAAGACATCTGCGAGAAGAAAAAATAGACACATTTCGGAATAATTATCAAAAAAACCTGTCATTCTGAGGCGATAGCCGAAGAATCTGCTTTACTAATAATCAAAATATATTTAGACAACCAAATATCAAATATAGATGATTTTAAAATAACTTAGTAATAATTAAAGCAGATCCTTCGTTTCGCTATCGCTCCATTCAGGATGACATAATTTTTTTATAATTGTCCTTGCATATTTTTTTAAAAAAGCATAAAATACAAACTATAAAACTAAAAGAAATCTTGACTTTTAAAGAAAGGAGGATAATATGGGGGTTGAAACTATTATTACAAAAAAGACAAAAAATACGAAAAATAAGGACTATTTTGACAGCCTTGTCAAAAATGATGGAAAAGTAATAAGAGGGACGAAAATTTACAGTATAGAAACTCTTATAAAAAAGTGTTTGTCGTTTAACAAATAAAAAAGTCAAATTTCTTTCACGAGTGAGGAATATTGAATATTATTTTCAATCTTCCTTGCTCACAAAAAAATGCATGTTTTTTAAAAAAGCATAAAATTGTGTTCGTAAAATTTTAACCAAAGGAAAAAGCCGTTAAACTAATAACGGCTTTTATTATAGGGTGAAGTCCAATGTTTCGGACTAAATATCCTTCATTATTTTATTTGATGAAGAACGACTTTTTTGACTATTTCGTTGTTATTTTTTTTCTCCTCTCTATGCCACTCTATTTGTGCCCCGTAGAACCTTTTCTCGTGATAATTTATATATTTTTTAATCTGTTCCTCCTCTATATCTTCATTATCACTAAAAGATGATGATGAGGTTATGTTTTTAAAGGACCCCTTGTCTCCGTATAAATGCCAAATAAAAATCATAGTCTCCCTCCTTGTTTTAGATTTTAAATTATTTAATATAAATTAAAAACATTAAATTATTACAACAAAAATATTTTATATGTCAATAGGTTTTGATTAAAATTTAAAAAATCGCACTGGAATTATAAATAGCCGATCAAAAAAGCAAGGAGTAAATTCCTTGCTTTTCCTTTGAACTAAAATTGTAAAATCGCTTTACATCATTGGCATTCCGCCGCCCATTCCTCCTGGCATTCCCATTCCGCCCGGCATTCCAGCTGGCATTCCGCTCTCTTTTTCTTCTGGCGCGTCTGTGACAACAGCTTCGGTTGTCAAGAACATAGCTGCCGCACTTGCCGCGTTTTCTAAAGCGCTTCTTGTTACTTTTGTCGGATCAACAATTCCGACAGCCATCATATCTTCAAACTTATCGCTTGCCGCGTTGTATCCGATATTAGTATTCCCTTTTCTGTGCTGGCGGATAATGTCAAATAAAATCAGAGATCCGTCTTTGCCAGCGTTGTTGGCAATCTGGCGAATCGGCTCAAGCATAGCATTGTCAACAATTTTGTCTCCAACTGATAAATCAGCTTTTTTGTTTTCATCTTCTCCCATTAACTGCGTAAAAACATCGCCAGCAATTGCTAAAGCAATACCGCCACCCGGGACAACACCTTCCTCAACAGCCGCTTTTGTTGCCGCTAAAGCGTCCTCAATGCGGTGCTTTTTCTCTTTCATCTCTGTTTCTGTCGCAGCGCCCACTTTAATAACCGCGACACCGCCGGCTAATTTCGCCAGCCGTTCCTGCAGTTTTTCCTTGTCAAAATCACTGTCAGATATTTCTATCTCTTTTTTGATTTGAGCGACCCTGTCTTTTATCGCTGCTTCATCGCCTTTACCTTCCACAATAGTAGTGTTCTCTTTAGTAGAAACTACTTTTCGCGCCTGCCCCAAATCTTCAATTGTAGCATTCTCTAATTTCAAGCCGACTTCCTCGGAAATTACTTTTCCGCCTGTTAAAAGTGCTATATCTTCCAACATTGCTTTTTTTCTATCTCCAAATCCTGGAGCTTTAACAGCTAAAACATTAAATGTCCCGCGCAATTTATTAACGACAAATGTCGCAAGCGCTTCGCCTTCAATGTCATCGGCTAAAACGACTAAATCTTTATGCCCTGCTTGAGCCAATTTTTCCAACAGCGGCAAAATTTCCTGCAAAGATGAAATCTTTTTATCAGTAATCAATAAATAACAATTTTCAAACTCGGCTTTCATCGTATCCGCGTTAGTGATCATATACGGAGAGATATATCCGTTGTCAAACTGCATTCCTTCAACCACTTCTTTCTCAACTCCGAAAGACTGCCCTTCTTCAACCGTAATAACCCCTTCCTTGCCGACAGCTTCCATTGCTTCAGCAATAATATCCCCGATCTCTTTATCGTTTGCTGAGATAGACGCGACTTGAGAAATCTCTTCTTTAGAAGAAATTTCCTTGCTCATCTCCTTTAATTTTTTAATGACTTTAGCGACTTTTACTTCAATCTCTTTTTTAATATCAATCGGACTCACGCCAGCTGATACTAATTTTAACCCTTCCTGAATCATTGACTGCGCCAAGATAGTCGCGGTTGTTGTTCCGTCTCCTGCAACATCATTTGTCTTTGAAGCAACTTCTTT
>JAGLJD010000051.1 GCA_023142625.1 Candidatus Parcubacteria bacterium
ATGCTATTGAAATTTGCGGAGACGGAGTTGACAATAATTGCGACGGAGAAATCAACGAAAATTGGCCGAATTTAGGAGAAATCTGCGAAGTTGGCATCGGAGCCTGCAAAGAATTCGGGATATATATCTGCGACCCTGATGATTTAACAGGTCCTGCGATCTGCAGCGCAATTCCAGGAGATAACATAGACTGCTCTTGCGCCGTAGACACTTGCGTTGGCGAAATTTGTTCTGACGGATGCGGAGGAACCTGCGATGGAACCAAGGTTGCTAATTGCTCTTGCGCCGTAGACACTTGCGTTGGCGAAATTTGTTCTGACGGATGCGGAGGAACCTGCGATGGAACCAAGGTTGCTAATTGCTCTTGCGCCGAAGATACTTGCGTTGGCGAAATTTGTTCTGACGGATGCGGAGGAACTTGTGCCGGAATCAAGGTTTGTGTTGATCCAGCATATTCATTGCTTTATTTTGGAGTATACGCAACATGCTTAAATCCGGTTCCTTGGGATAATGTTGTTCAGGACAGCGCAGTTGTCGGCAGCAGTGGAAACTTGCTTTATTCAACCTCTTTAGGTGATTGGATTCCTGCAAACACATATATTGACACTGGATCTCTTAAATTAAATATAAGCGGAGACAGGGCGGTTAACTGCGCAAAGCATCCGCGATCATATTTAAAATCAATATATAGAGTGTGGGGCACTATAAAAGTTAATATTAAGACTCACACAAAAGCGGAAACAGTATGCGGGTCTGACGGATTATTAAGAGATAAATTAGATAGGATAGACAGTTTTGAAAGGTTAGATTTAAACACAATTTCATTAAACGGAAATCCTATTATAATTAATCCAGGAGAGAATTATGTAATTCAAAGCGTTTCATGGAATCCCGCAGATAATGGAAGCGGACTAAGTTTTTTAAGAATTAATGCCCATAAAGACTATTTTGATGTTATTCAATACGTTGCGGAGGTTGATGAACAATGCGATAGCTCTCGTGTTTGGATAGAAGGATACATAGAAGGCATATAGAGGTAAAATAGTTTAAAAATATAAATAACTTTATGTTTATACATTACTTTGAATTACGCGAAATAGATTAAAATGACAATTTTGTCATTTTAAACGGAGCGGCAACGAAGATAGAAGTCGCTTAAACAATACTATAAATAAAAGTAATATTTAAGGGATTTTTCGTCTATCTGCTCGAAATGACAAAAAATGGAAACATTTTGTAATTCAAAGAAATTATAATTTTAATCATCGCAATAATTATTTTAACCGCCGCTATTTTCTTGTTTTTGTAAAAAGCAGAATAGCGAATACTGCATAAAATACCTTGAAAAAAATGCGTTAGGCAATAGTTTAGTATTAATATTTGACAGAAGCGTTTTAATTTTATATTATTTAGATAATAATTATTTAAATAATAAAAAATATGTTTGTAAATAGAAAAAACGAGTTGGTTTTTTTGGATCAAAAATATAAAGAAAAAAAATCGCAATTGATTTTGATTTACGGGCGAAGGAGAATCGGAAAAACAGAATTAACCAGACAGTTTGCCAAAAATAAAGATCATATTTATTATTTTGTAGAAAATTTAAACATCAAAACGCACCTAAGCAACTTATCTGAAATTGTAGGCAAGAAGTATAATTTGCCTTTAAAATTCAATAATTTTGAAGAGTTGTTTAATTTTTTAAAAGACAAAAATTTGATTTTGATTTTTGACGAATTTCAGGAATTTTTGAAAGAGGATAAGAATTTTTTAAATAATTTGCAGAAAGTTTGGGACAAATCTTTAAAAGAATCAAATCTGTTTTTAATTTTAGTTGGATCTTCCATGTCCGTATTTTATAAAATGCTGTCATATAATTCTCCTATTTACGGAAGAAGAACAGGAGATTGGGAAGTAAAAAAATTGGCTTTTAGCGATATTTCCAAATTTTTACCAGCATATTCAAAAGAAGATTTAGTAAAAACTTACGGAATTTTGGGCGGCGTGCCTGAATATTTACTGAAATTTAATCCGAAAAAAGATTTTTGGCATAATATTGAGGATAATATTTTGAAAAAGGGATCTTTTTTATATAATGAGATGCAAATGCTTTTAAGTTATGAATTAAAAGAACTGAATACATACTTATTAATACTTAAAAGCATATCCGAGGGAGTTAATAAGTTGGGCGAAATAGCTTCTAAAAATTATTTGCAAATAACTGTTTTGCCGAAATATCTGCAAACATTAATTCGTTTGGGCTTTGTGGATTATGTCTTGCCGTTTCCTTATAAGGCAAGAAAAAAAGGGATTTATATTATAAAAGATAATTTTACATGGTTTTGGTTCAGGTTTGTTTTTAGAAATAAGACAGCTTTAGAGAATTTACAGCAAAAATCTGTTTTAAATGAAATTAAAAAGGATTTTAATCAAGAGTTTGGCTTAAGATTTGAATTAATAGCAAAGGAATTTTTAGTTGACAAGTTTGGAGTTGATTTTAGAAAAGGATGGCATAAAGAAATTGATATAGATTTATTAGCTTTTGATGAAAAAAATATAAAATTGATGGCGTTTGAAGTAAAATGGAAAAATTTGGATTTGGCAAAAAGCAAAAAGATTTTAAACGAACTGGAAAGTAAAATACAATATTTGCCAATAGAATTAAAAAAATACAGAGTAAAAATAGGTTTAATCGGCAAAAATATTAAAGGCAAAAACAGACTAAGAAAACAAGGATTTTTAATTTTTGATTTAAAGGATTTTTAATAAAATAATTTTATGTTAGAGGCGGCAAACTGTTGGGTTGCGAAGAAGTAAAAGCCAGACACAATCCAAACGGCGAATGGGTGTTGAAAAAAAGCCATTGATTTATTTTTATTAAATAATTATAATATAAGATATAGGCAGATTTTAATATTTTTGATTTTAATTTTTTTACCAATGAAAAGCGATGTTTTTAAACAAATCATAGGGCACAAAAGCATTCTGAATTTTTTGCGCCAAAGCATTATGGCTGATAAAATATCGCATTGCTATGTTTTTGCTGGATTAAAATCAGTCGGCAAAAAAACAGTTGCCAAGCATTTTATCCAATCGGTTGTATGCGAAAAAGGAGATCAGGCGCCTTGCAATAGCTGTGTTAATTGCCGGAATTTTGTTAAAGATATCTACCCTGATTTTTATCAGATTGATCTGCTTGAAGGCAAAAAAAATATAAGCATTGAACAAATTCGGAAGGCAATCAGCGAATTTGAACAGAGTTCGTTTTCGGGCGGCTATAAAATAGCGTTAATAAACAACGCTCATCTATTAAGTTTGTCCGCGTCTAACGCGCTTTTAAAAACCTTAGAAGAACCGAGCGGAAAGTCGTTGATAATTTTAATAACTGAATATTTAACCAAGTTGCCAGTTACCATCAAGTCCAGATCGCAGATAGTTAACTTTAATTTAGTGGGCGAAGAGGATATTTTAGAGCAATTTTTGAAAAGCGGAATAGATAAAGATTTAGCGAGCGAGATTGCCGCAATATCTCAAGGCAGGCCTGGCGCGGCAATCAAATATATTAAAAATCGCAGATTATTGAACAGCCACAAACAGACAGTTAATGAATTATTAGATCTGTTTAATTGCTCTATAAACGAAAGATTTGCTTATTTTGAAAAAAAGTTTGCGGTTAAAAAAACTTTTCAGGAAAAGATATTTTTAGCGGAAGAAATTTTGGATAAATTGTTGTTTTTATCAAGAGATTTACTGCTCGTGAGGAGTTGCGGACTGCCTTGCATAAGTTATGATTTTGTCATAGATAAGATTAAGGAACTTGGCAAAGAATATTCGCAGTTGAAATTCATTGAATTTATTGATTGTATTAATAAGGCAAAAAATTATTTGCGTTCCAACGCTAATCCGCTGCTAGTTATGGAAAATTTAGTTTTAAGTATGTAATTTAATTATGAAATAAAAAATATGTTT
>JAGLJD010000052.1 GCA_023142625.1 Candidatus Parcubacteria bacterium
TTCGGCCTCTTCGCGCGTCTGCTTTATTAAACTCTCTCATATTTATTAAAAACTTTAAATAATTTTTGTTCCGCATAATTTTATTTTAATTTCTTAATAGACTGATTTCCGATCAACGACTTCATTTGAATAATCGCGATTTCATTAAGCTTTTGAAGTCTTTTTGGTTGAGACAATTTCTGCCTGATAAATTCGGCGTTTAGACTTTCCAAATTTGCCAAACACACAAGCTGTCTTACATCGGCATAATCCCTGATATTTCCTTTTTTATTAAAATTTTGTTTTCGCCACTGTTTCGCGGTCATTCCGAATAATGCCATATTTAAAATATCCGCCTCATCCGCGTATATAAAATCTTTCTGTTTTTTAGTAAGCAAACTTGGCACAATATGCGCTTTTATCGCATCCGTATGAATTTTATAATTTACTTTTGTCAGCATTCGTTTCGCGTCCCAGCCAAGCGTTAATCGCTTGTTTTCTTCTTCTTTTAATCTTTGAAATTCTTTGATTAAATAAAGTTTAAATTCAGCGGAAATCCAAGAAGCAAATTCAAAAGCAATATCTTTGTGTGCAAAAGTGCCTCCGCCATATCGTCCTGCTTTTGAAATAATTCCAATGGCGTTTGTTGTGTTAATCCATTTTTGAGGCGTTAAAACAAAGGCGTTACTACCTGATTCAATTTTAAAGGTGTCGAATTCGACACGGTTAAAACCTGAATTATTAATTATTTCCCATAAACCAAGAAATTCAACCGTAAAACGAGTTTTCATCCAATTTTGAATAACAAATCTCGGATCATCCGCATTTTTATACCTCGCAATATCAGTAAGCGAAATAAAATCTTCTTTTCTTTGAGAAAAAAAATTTACATTTATATTTTTTACAATAAGCTCTTTTTTCATGAAAATATATTTTAATTTTTCTAACTACACGAATTATTTTAACTACAAGGATTATTTTTAAGAAGGATAGGCGGATAGCATTCCTGCTAAAAGAAATTCCTGTAGTTTATTATTTTTTTAATATTTTCCAATACCCGCTTCTTGGCGGTCCAATCCATTCTAAAATACCTTTATTATTAAATTTTTTAATATAATACTTTACGCCATTAACAGTTAGATTAAGTTTTTGGGCGATTTTTTCTTTAGAAATACTCGTATCCTTATTTATCAATAACAAAATGCTATCCTCATTTTTAGGGGTAGTTTTAGGGGTAGTTTTTCATCATCAAAATCCGTCCAATCAAAATCTTTGCAAATCTGTTCATCAAATCTTATTTTTCCGCATTTAATTGCCAATTTTAATATCTCATCTCTTTTTATTTTTTGAGAGTTTGGTCCGATTCTCATATAAAATCCAAAAGAGCAAGAATAAGGTTTATTTATTCCTTCCATGACTTTAATAATCAAAATATTTTCAAATTCATCTAAACTGATAATTATGGGCGGATCGCAGTTATTTGCCAAATCCTGAATTTGGGATTTTAATTTATTGGTAATATTAACTCCCTTGATATTTCCATTGTCTTTAATACCTAAATATATTTTCCCGCCGCTCGCGTTCGCGAACGCGACAATTTCTTTGGATAAATTTTTAGAATCAAAAGACTCTTTAAACTCAATAAATTGACCCTCGCCTTGTTGTAAAATAAATTTTAATTCTTTTTTATTCATATCTGCTTAACTACAAGGATTATTTAATAACCTCCCAATACCCGCCCTTGTCCGGACCAATTCTTTTTAATAAACCTTTTTGTTTTAATTTTTCAACATTCATATAAATGCTTTTTTCGGTAACATCTAATTTTTTAGCTAATTTAACATAAGTAATATTTTTATTTTTTAACACCAAATTAAGAATTTTAACCTCATTTTCACCTACCTTTTCACCTACCTTTTCACCTACCTTTTCACCTACCTCTTTATGAACGGTTTTCTTTGATAAACTTCCGGAGTCAAAAAAATTAAAACTGATAATAAAAAAATTATCAATGTTAAAATCAGGCTCAGAATTCCCTTGCTTATTACATAAAATCTTCATTCTATTAATTCCTCTGCCAATTTTTTCAACATACTCGGTTTTAGAAAAAATATCAGCCAAAAGTTCATTTCTTCTAATAGAAACTTTGCCAAATTCACTTTTTCGCAAACCAGGAGCAAGTCCGCCGGGACTTAAAATCTCTATTCTGTTATTATAAATAAACAAACTGATATTTGCGCCTTTAAAAAAATAATCACGATGAATTAATGCGTTTACCAGCGCTTCTTCCAATGCCCTTATCGGCACGTCATAAATCTCCCGCCTTCTTTCGTTAGGAAATTCATAACGAACTTTTAAATGTCTTTTAATAAAAATAATCCCCTGATTTAACTGTTCAAACAAATCTCCATCAATTCTTTTTCTATCAATAATATCAACGCCATCTTTATCTTTAAATAAAACACATTCCAAATAAGCGCTAGGAAAATTATTCTGAGTATCCTTTCCAAAAAGCAAAACAGAGGCATTGCTAAATTTGTCATCAAAATTAACTAATTTCATACTTTTTAAAATGCTCAAGTCTTTCAAGCCAGTCTCAATCTTCCATTTTCTTAAAAAATTATGAAATTTGCCAAAATCAAAATCGTCTTGACTCTTACAATAAGAATCGTCAAAACTAAATTGCGCGCTACTCCTAACAATTTCAATAATTTCATCCCTTTTCATTTTTTGCGAATTAGGTCCGACTCGCATATAAAATCCAGCGGAACAGGCATGCGGTTTATTTGCTCCTTTCATAATTTCAATAATCAAAATATTTTCAAATTCGCCTAATTTAATGACTATCGGCGGATCACAATTATTGGCAACATCCTGAATTTGGGATTTGAGCTTATTTGTGATATTAATTCTCTTAATATTTCCATTGTCTTTAATACCTAAATATATTTTCCCGCCGCTTGCGTTCGCGAACG
>JAGLJD010000053.1 GCA_023142625.1 Candidatus Parcubacteria bacterium
AAAAAATAAAAGACAGTTTGGCTGACATTTTTGAAATTATCTGGCGCAGAGCAAAACCGATAAATTAAAAATTTTTCTTGTATTTTTTTTTACCGCAGTTATAATAGATAAATAAAATCAAAATAATTCTTATGAAAAAAGAACTGCCGAAAGCGTACAATCCAAAAGAGGTTGAGGATAAAATTTACGCGGCTTGGGAAAAGTCCGGTTTTTTCCAGCCAGAGGCTGGTCAGCCTTTGGCTGATAATCTGGATAATCTGCCTGAAAAACTTTGCAAAAAAGACGCTAAAACATATACAATTATTCTGCCACCGCCGAATATTACAGATAAGTTGCATATTGGACACGCGTCAATAATAGCAACCCAAGACTTAATGATTAGATATCATAGGATGAAAGGAGATCGGACGCTTTGGCTGCCTGGCACAGACCACGCGGCAATTGCTACACAGAATGTGGTTGAAAAAAGGCTCTTAAAAAAAGAAGGGCTGTCGCGGCACGATTTGGGGCGCGAAAAATTTCTTAAAAAAGTTTGGGAATATTTAAAAAAAACGCAAGCGGTAATTTTAAACCAAACAAAAAAGATGGGGGCTTCATTAGACTGGTCGCGCGAGGCGTTTACTTTAGACAAACAAAGAGTTGAAGCTGTTAAAAAAATGTTCGTTGATATGTATAAGGCAGGCGCAATCTATCGCGGAGAAAGGGTTATTAATTGGTGTCCGCGCTGCCAATCCACTCTTTCCGACGATGAGGTGGAATATAAAAATCAAAAAACAAAATTATACACTTTTAAATACAGCAAAAATTTTCCTTTTGCAATCGCGACGACAAGACCAGAAACAAAATTAGGCGATACGGCTGTAGCGGTTAATCCAAAAGACAAAAGATATAAAAAGTATATTGGCAAAACTTACGAGGTTGATTTTTGCGATATAAAATTAAAAATAAAAATTATCGCTGATCGCCATGTTGAAATGAACTTTGGGACAGGCGCTTTGGGCGTTACTCCGGCGCATTCAATGGCAGACTGGCAAATGGCGGAAAAAAACAGACTGAAAATTATAAAAGTTATCGGCGAGGACGGAAAAATTAAAAATGGCTTTGGCGAATATTCAAATAGATCGGTTTTGGAAGCGCGAAAAATAATTATTAAAAAATTAAAAAAAGACAATTTATTAGAAAAAGAAGAGGAGATAGAAAATAATCTGTCAGTCTGTTATAGATGCGATACGGCTATTGAGCCGCTGCCGTCAAAGCAATGGTTTGTGAGCGTAGATAAAAAATTAGAGCGGCTTGGAGGAAAATCGTTAAAGGAAAAAGCGATTGAAGCCGCTAAAAACAAATCTATTGAATTTATTCCAGACCGATTTGAAAAAAGATATTTGGATTGGATGGAAAATATGCATGACTGGTGCATTAGCAGGCAAATTTGGTTCGGGCATAGAATACCGGTGTATTATAAGTCAAAAGTCAAAAATCAAAAATCAAAAATCAATTTGATAATAGCGCGGCATGGGAAGACTGATTGGAATGTAAGAGGGATAATGCAAGGACAAAAAGATATTCCGATGAACAAGCTGGGCGAAGAAACTACTTTTAAGTTAAGGGATAAATTTAAAAATGAAAAAATTGATTTAATAATCACCTCGCCGTTAAAGCGGGCAAAAAGGACAGCTGAAATTTTAAATATCCATAATGTTGAAATAATTGAAGACGATAGATTAAAAGAGCATTATTACGGAATGTTTGAAGGAAAAAGAAGGGATGATGTCTTAAAGGAAAATCCAGATATCAAGATAGTTGAAAAAAACGGCGCTACTTTTTGGCTGGAGATACCTGATGGTGAGAGTTATGAAGATGTCAGGAAAAGGGTTAGCGATTTTCTTGAAGATATAAAAAATAAATACGCTGGAAAAACTATTTTAGTTGTCTCGCACGAAGATCCTTTAGATATGATGCATGCTGTTATAAATAATATTTCAAAAATAGAGGCGCTTGGCGAATTTACTTCAGTTAGCACAATTAGAAGATATGAATTAGACACAGAAAAAAATATTTATGTCGGGGTTAAACCGCCCAAAGGCGATAATTGGATTCAAGACGAAGATTCTTTAGACACTTGGTTTTCTTCTGGAATGTGGACTTTTTCTACTTTAGGCTGGCCGGATAATTTTAAAAACGGAAAAAAATCAGGAGACTTGGCAAAATTTCATCCAACGCAAGTTTTAGGAACTGGCTATGAAATTTTAACGCTTTGGGTTTCGCGGATGATAATGATGTCTCTATTCGCTGTTAATGAAATACCTTTTGAAAAAGTTTATTTGAATGGAATGGTTTTAGACGAACATGGAAAAAAGATGAGCAAATCAAAAGGCAACGGGATTGACCCGCTTGTCGTAATTGATAAATTCGGCACAGACGCTGTCCGCCTGTCTTTATTAATTGGAAACACTCCTGGAAATGATATGCGATTAGGTGAAGAAAAAATTGAAGGGTGCAGGAATTTTGTGAATAAACTTTGGAATATTTCAAGGTATATTTATCAGATGTCAGATGTCAGATGTCAGATGTCAGATGTTGATGTTAAAAAATTAACTTTAGCGGATAAGTGGATTTTAACTAATTTTGATTCATTGATTGATGTAGACATTGTCGCGTCAATAACAAAATCCAAATCAGCAACAGAGTTTTTAAATTGTTATGACTTTTCATTCGCAGCAACACTCTTGCAAACATTTACTTTAGATTTTTTTGCGGATTGGTATTTAGAAATTAGTAAATTTGAAAAAAGTTCAGAAAAAAATAAAATTCTAATATTAATTTTGGAAAAATTATTAAAGTTATGGCATCCCTTTATCCCTTTTGTGACAGAAAAAATCTGGAAAGAGATGGACAAAAAAAATTTATTGATGGTTGAAAAATGGCCAACCCATAAGTTTAACATTTCTGTAGATCCTCGTCGTTTTGATATAATCCAAAATATTATCAAAACAATCCGGAATTCTCGTTCGCAGTATAAAATTAAACCATCCCAAAAAATAAAAACTGTAATTTACGCTGGCGATAAAAAAGAACTCATCGAATCGCAGGCGCATTTAATTAAAAACTTGCGGACTGGAATTAGCGAATTAAAAATTTTAGAAAAAGGCGCGAAAATCAAAGATGCTATTTATTTAGTTATTGGCGATATTGAAATTTATTTAATTGGAATGATTGATAAAAAAAAAGAGAAAGAAAACTTGCAAAAAGAAATAGATAATCTTGAAAAATATTTAATTCAATTAAAAAATAAATTAGACAATAAAAATTTTATAGCTAACGCTCCTTTTAAAATTGTTGAAATAGAAAAAAACAAATATCAAAAAACAAAGGATAAATTAAAAAAATACAGAGTAAATTAATCTAATTTCGAAAAACGCATAAAACCAAATGTCTTTGCGAGGAGTTGAACGAGCGAAGCGAGAGAGGTGCGACGAAGCAATCTCGTTAATATCCACACAAACTATGCAAAATAAATATTATGCGCTCAGTAATGGGATTGCTTCGGTCGCTATCGCTCCCTCACAAAGACAGTGCAATTTATACTTTTTATAATTCTTAAAAAATAAAATCGCAATTATGTTCCTATTTATCAACGCCACGAAACTAAATAAAATTGAGGCAGCCCTATTCTTAATCAAAGAAGATGAAATTAAAATCATCTCTAAAAAAAATTCAAAAGCAAAATCTGATAAAATTCTAATCTTGATTGACAAGCTGCTAAAAAAACAAAAAACAGCCTTAAAAAAAATAAAAGCTGTTTTTGTAGTTAATAATGACGGTCCTTTCACGGCAATCAGAATATCAATAACTATCGCCAACGGCTTAAGCGCCTCTTTAAAAATTCCTGTTTTCAAAATAAACTCTCAGCCGAATAAAAATATAAAAAATTTAATAGAAACTGGTTTAACGAAAATTAAAAAAATTAAATTATAAATAATATCTATTTTTTTAGTTTATCAACAATTACAATCTTTTTGCCCTCTAAAATATTGTATAAAAATTTATCAGTTATATCCTTTCTATAAAAAAATTCTGTTTTGCTGATTACGGTATAATTAATATTTTTATTAAATTCTTTTTCAAGCTTGCCTATAATTTTATTTACTATTTTTTTATTTATCTTGCCAACTATTAAAATATCCGTCGGCGAATCAGCGGAACTGACAAAAAATCCTGTTAAAACAAGATAGCTTATATTTCCGCTTTTGATAATTTTTTCAATCAAATTTTTTCGGCTCATCAACTGCGATTTCAAAATAAGAGATTTTAATTCATCATAGAGAATAAAATTTGTGTTCGCTTTAAAATATTTTCTTTGCTGAAAATTCTTTCTGTCTTTTTGCCCTAAATCTTTCGCGCCTTCGGTTAAAATGCCGAAATTTTTTAAATTTTCTATTTCGCGCCGTATAGAATTAATCTGCGAACGCAAAATTCTGGTTAATTCCCGAATATAATAACTTTTTTCATTATTTATTAAAAAAAAGATTAGGAGTTTTGTTCTGGCTTTTGAACCAAATAATTGTTCAAGCATAAATTATAATTTGTGAATAATTTATTTTATAGTATAATACAAAAAATACTAAAAAGCAATTACAACGGGTCTATTAAAATATATGTCTATTAAATTAACACAATTTATTATCGGCAATCAAGGCGGAAAAACAGACTGCCAAATTATTATACCGCGCGAAGAATATGGACAAGATAAAATTGGCAGAATATTTTTTATTTCTGAAAACGCAAAAAATAACAATAATCAAAAAATGGGCGTCTTTTTTCAGCAAGAGATTAAAAAATATTACGACAGCCAAATACCGCTCAATACCGAAATAGATGAAATAAAAATTGAAAATATTTTTGAAAATTTT
>JAGLJD010000054.1 GCA_023142625.1 Candidatus Parcubacteria bacterium
GCCAGTCCAATGGGATATATTTTTTAATATTGTCTCCAAAACAACAGGGACTTCTTTAAAATTATTCAGGTCATTAAAAAGAGAATTTAATTCAAGCACTGCTTTTGCTGTTTTTAATGTCTGTTTTGAATTATCTATAGAATCAGACGCTATCAAAAAGGATTTTTTTATTCAAGATTTTTATTTAGATAGTTCCGAAAAGATCTATAGTATTTTGCCATATGGTTTTAGAAAGTTCTTCCACATCTGCATTTTTTATCTGGGCAAGTTTGAGCATAACAGATTTTACAAATCCTGGTTCATTCCTCCTTATTTTGTTTTTCTGGGGTGCAGGAGTTAAGTATGGCGCATCTGTTTCTATTAATATTCTGTCTTCAGGGACTAATAAGCTAAGTGATCTCAAAGCCTCTCCCCGTTTTTTGATTGTAAGAATACCAGTGATTCCAATATAATATCCTAGATCAAGATACTTGAACATTTCTTCTTTTGATCCTGAAAAGCAATGCACTACGCCTTTATGTTCTTTGAGGTTTGCTGATTCAAGTATTTCAAGGAATCTTCCATTTGAATCGCGTTCATGAAATATTATTGGAAGATTGAGTTTTGAAGCAGCATAAATCTGTCTTTCAAACCATTTTTCCTGGGACTCTGAAGGAGAATGCATTCTGTTAAAATCAAGACCGGTCTCTCCCCAGGCTCTGACACATGAATGCTTTAATGCGAGTGTTTCAAGAGTCTTAATTACACTATCGGAGCAGGTTTTGGCATCATGGGGGTGCACGCCAACAGATGTGATAAGGTTTTTATGGGTTTTGGCAAGCTCAATTGCTTTTTTTGAAGTTTTATCATTTATGCCCACTACCATAATACCATATACTGAAGATTCAAGGGCGCGTTTAAGCATTTCATCAAAATCATTATCAAAACATTGATCATCTATATGTGAATGGCTGTCAAATAATTTCATTATATTAAATTTAGCTCTTTTTTATTCTTTGCTTTTTAGCGTATAAAGCCCTCACTGCTTGGAAGAAGCCGTATTACGGATCACAGTGAGGGCATAATGTAAGAAAAACTGTTTTACAGCACTCCTTGACACAATTGATTTATAGCAGTAAATTTTATATCAGTCAATTTTGGTGAAAATTTATTGGAAAGAAATATCAGGTATGGATAGTGACAGTTCAAATATCAGACTTTTCAATGTCAGTAAACGCTATGGGGCAAAATACGCTTTAAAAGATGTCTCTCTTGATATTAAAAAAGGAGAGTTTGTAGCGTTAATGGGAGAATCTGGCTGCGGAAAAACAACTTTATTGAATATTATAGGATGCCTTCATCCTCTTACTGACGGAGAATATTTTTTGGATGGAGAAAATATCGGAGAAGTTAGAGATGATTATACGCTGGCTTTTATTAGAAATAAAATGATGGGTTTTATTTTTCAGCAGTTTAATCTGTTTTCTCGTCTCACAGCTTTAAAAAATGTCGCTTTACCTGCTCTTTATGCGGGAACAGAAAAAGGAATTAGAGAAGAAAAAGCCACTAGTCTTATGAAAAGCGTTAATATCGAAGATAGGGCAAGCCATAAACCAACAGAACTTTCAGGAGGACAGCAGCAGCGCGTTTCTATTTGCAGATCTCTTATTAATAATCCAGATATAATTTTAGCGGACGAACCGACTGGCGCGCTTGATTCAAAGTCTGGCATTGAAATAATGGAAATATTTATTGATTTAAAAAAGAAAAATAAAACAATTATTATGGTTACTCATACTGCAGAAGTCGCGAAATACGCTGATAGAATAATTTTTATGCGAGACGGAAAAGCAGTGAATAATAATTATAAATTAACCTCAAATTATTAATAGACCCTCTGCGTAATAAGTTTTGTTACGAAATTTTTAGATTTTGAGGTAAATTTTTCAAAAATTTTATAAGCTTATATAGATATATAGGCGTTAAAATTTTTGGAAAATTTAACCAAAAGATGAAAATTGCAGTAGGAACTAATTACGCAGAGTGTCTAATATATGAAATTGGAAATTATAAAAATGGCGCTTGAGTCTTTGCTTGCGAACAAGACTAGAACTATTCTTTCAATGCTCGGAATAATTATCGGGGTTTCTACTGTTATAGCCGTATTTGCCATAGGGCAAGGCGCGAAAAAAGCCGTAGATGATCAATTTCAGGGATTGTCCGCTAACTCTATTCTTGTTATGGCAATGAGAGGAAAAACAGAAAGTTCAAAATTAAAAACCGCGGATTCTAAAGTTATAGTAGAAAATTGTCAGCATATTTCATCAGCAACCGCTGTGATACAGGAAAATATGGCTGTCTCTTTTGAATCAGAAGACGGCACTTTTGGCATATTGGGAGTTGAAAACAATTATTTTGAAATGTCTAATATAGAAATTGACAAGGGGCGGCTGATATCCGAAGAAGATATGGATAATAATGAAAAAGCCGCGGTTCTTGGAAGTGGCGTAGCAGAAACGCTATTTCTAGAAGATGAAGAAATAATCGGTAAAAACATAAAAATAAACGGCAAAACAATTGAAGTAATCGGAATAGTTAAGGAGACAGGAAGAAGCATGGGCAAAAGTTCTTTGGACGATTCTGTTTTTCTGCCAAACTCTATGGCTGAAAAAAGCATATTAGGAAGCAAGGCTTTTATAATGATATTTACGATAGCCGACGATGTGGAAAATATTGAGATTGCGTCAAAGGAGATAGTGTCGTCTTTGAGAACCGAGCATCAACTAAGAGACAGCCAAGCCGATGATTTTAGAATAATGGATGCAGGAGCAATGGTGGGAGCGGCGCAAGATGCCGCGGCGCTTATGTCTTTGCTTTTAACAGCCATCGCGGCCATTACTTTATTAGTGTCAGGAATCGGAATTATGAATGTTATGTTCGTGACGGTTGCGGAACGCACCAAGGAGATAGGTATTGCCAAGGCGATTGGCGGAAAACGAGGAGACATACTAAGCCAATTTTTGCTTGAGTCAGTTGTCCTTTCAATGATAGGTGGCGTTATCGGAATTATAATCGGAAATAGCGTAATTTTTATATTTCGCAATACAGAATTAATTACATTAGCGCCGTCTTTAATAGGCATAATAATAGGTTTTAGTTTTTCAGTGTTAGTGGGCGTATTCTTTGGATTTTATCCTGCGCTAAAAGCAAGTCGTCTTGATCCGGTTGACGCGTTAAGAAGTGAATAATAGGCAAGCCTATTTAAAGAAAATTTTTTTATCTGCGTATTAATAAATAGACGCGCGTTGAGATCTCAATTTTTAAAAAATTATTAATTTTTTTCTCTATTTTATTTTATAGTAAAATATCACGGAGAAATAACCAAAAGAATTATGAAAAAATCAAATAAAATTTTAGTTGGAAGCTTAGTGGTTGCGATGATAAGCGCGCTTGCTGTTTCTTCAGCAATGGCTTATCAAGGCGATTATTCCAAACAAGGACCGGCGTATTCACCGGAAAGGCATACTGCAATGACCAAAGCAATGGACAGCAATGATTATCAAGCATGGAGCGATTTAATGGCAGATCGCGGACGAGTAAGGCAGGTTATTAAAGAGGACAATTTTGAGCGATTTGCCGAAGCTCGCAGATTGGGCAGAGCAGGGGATATCGCTGGCGCTGACGCAATTAGGCAAGAATTAGGATTAAGAACAAGCAATGGCGAAAAAGTCGGGGCTAAATATGGCAATGGACAAGGTAAAAACAGAGGCAACAGGCAAGAAAGCAGAGGAATGAATGGTGAAAATCGCGGACAAAATCAGGGCGGAAAATTTATTGACGCTGACGGCGATGGAAACTGCGATAATTTATAAAACACAAGCAGAAGAGAATAAAAAAGCGGCTTTCAAAAGCCGCTTTTTTTATTTACGAAATAGTTATTTTTTGCTATTATAACGATAAATAATTTTTAGATTTTTAAAAAAATAGTATGCCCAAAATAAAAGACATTCCAATGGTGGATAGACCGAGAGAAAGATTTTTAAAGAAAGGTCCTGACGCGCTTTCAAAAAGCGATCTTTTAGCAATTTTGCTTGGAAGCGGAATTAAGGGAAAAAATGTCCAAAAGCTATCGCAGCAGATAATTAAAAAGTTCGGCAAGGATTTTTTAAATATTACTGTCAGCGATTTAATGAAAATTGCAGGAATAGGGCAGGCAAAAGCGCTGCAGATCGCATCCGCGATATCTTTGGTAAAAAGATTTTACGAAGAAAAAAATAAAAGTGAAATTATTATAAAAAATCCAAAAGATGTTTTTTCGTTAATTTATGATTTGCGGGACAAGAAAAAAGAGTATTTGGTCTGCTTATATCTAAACGCGCGGAATGTTTTGATTAAAAAAGAGATTATCAGTGTAGGCTTGCTTGATAAAAGTTTACTGCACCCGCGAGAGATTTTTCAGCCAGCCATAGAATTGAATGCGGCAAGAGTTATTTTAGTTCATAATCATCCGTCAGGTGATCCGACGCCGAGCGAAAAAGATATAGAAATTATTGAAAAGATAGTTAAAGCAGGCGAATTGATGGGGATTTTTATAGCGGATTTTTTAATCGTGGCGAAAGAAGGAAGTTACAGTTTTTACAAAAATTTAAAAAAGCATGATAAAAATACAGACTACATAGCCGACGGGATGCAAGAAGGGCTGTTTGATTTGTTGGTTGAAAATGCTTCTTACGGAATAAATGCTGAAAAAATTCAAGAAACATATTTTCATATTCCGCAAGTAAAAAAAAATTATTTTCAATTACATAATCGTAGATATATTGGCAATAAACATAAATTGATAGAGTGGATTTTTTCTATTCTT
>JAGLJD010000055.1 GCA_023142625.1 Candidatus Parcubacteria bacterium
AAATTTGCCTGCCTTTATATGTTCCGCAATTCAAGCAAACTGTATGGGGTAAAACAGGTTTTTTGCATTTCGGACAAGGAGAGAGATTGATTTTTTTAAGGGCGTTATGCGACCGCCTCTGCCTGCTGGCGGATTTAGTTTGCTGTTTTTTTGGTACTGACATAAGAATTTAATAATAAAGTTGATTTATATTTGTATATTATCTCATTAAGCGCGATAAGTCAATTGTTCCTGCTGAAATTTTTAATTACAGAAATTTTAAGAGAAATGATAAAAATTTTTTATGACAATTCGTTAATTATTACATCCAATATTTTATTTGCCTTATCAATATCTTTTTTTGTAATTCTTCTATATGTACCTATTCTTAGAGTTTGTTGAAATCGCTAAATTCTTTACATTTTTTTATAGCCTCGTCACTTATTTTTATTCCTTCGCGTCGCAAGCGCACTAAATGGCTTGCTATACAGCCAAAAAACGCCATACGGCATTTATATAAGTGATAATTTGGCATATCGGGTTGAAGAATTTCATTTGGAATATCGTCAATAAATTTATATCTAAATTCATTAAAATCGTTTAAAATTTTTTCTTTTATACCAAGGGGTTGTTCAATATTATCTATTGTTTTTTCTGATATCTTCAATTCAATTTAGAAGTGCAACTTTAAGTGCTATACTTAAAGTTATATGCGAAATTATTATTTTAAGATTTTTGTGTTTAACTAAAAAAGCATTGTCTTTGCGAGGAGCGAATGGAGCGATAGCGGAATGAGCGACGAAGCAATCCCATTACTGAGCGAATAAATCTCTACTTTGCATAGTTTGTGCGGATATTAACGAGATTGCTTCGTCGCTCTCTCTCACTGCGTTCGTTCGGCTCCTGGCAAAGACAGGAGTCAGGAGTGTGGGAATTTCTCGCAAAGACAGCGGGATTTTTACACAAAAGCGACATTAGCGATCTCGTCGCCTTTGTTTCTAAACCTCATCACTTTTACGCCTTGCGTAGATCTGCCAAGCAAGCTTACAGATTTGAGCGGCAAGCGGATAACCTGCCCGCCGCTGGAAATAATTATAATATCTTCGTCCAGCGCTTTGGAATTAATGACATTCATAGATATTAAATTTCCTGTTTTTCCTGTTATTTTAGCGGTTTTAATTCCGCTGCCGCCTCGTGACTGCAAGCGGTAAGCAGCCAAACTCGTCCTTTTGCCAAAACCGTTTTTTGTCAAAACAAGAGCTTGCAGATCTTGCTCTTTGATTATTTTATCAATAACATCCATTCCAACGACAGAATCGCTGTTTTTAAGCCGAATGCCTTTTACGCCGCTTGCTCCGCGTCCCATAGCGCGAATATTGCCTTCTTTGAATTTAATTGACTGTCCAGCGCTTGTGGCAATCATAATATTGTCATTGCCTGACGATGGCTTTACCCATTTTAAAATATCTTCGTTTCTTAATTTTATCGCTATCAAGCCGCTTCTCCGCACATTTGAGAAATCCTCCAATTTTACTTTTTTAATAATGCCTTTTTTAGTCTGCATCACTAAATATTTATATCCTTCAAGTTCACTGATAGGCAGAACAGCCGAAACAAATTCATTCGGGCTTAATTGCAGAAAATTGACTATCGCCTGTCCCTTTGCTTGCCTGCTTGTCTGCGGAATATCATAAGCTTTTAATTGAAAAACGCGTCCGTGGGTTGTAAAAAATAGAAGATCTGAATGCGTTGAGGTTGTGAAAAAATGCTTTATAATATCTTCTTCTTTGGTCTCCATTCCTTTAATTCCCTTGCCGCCGCGCGCTTGTGTCTTGAAAATATCAGGCGCTAATCTTTTGATATATCCGTCGTGCGTTATTACGACAATTGCCGGTTCATTGGGAATAAGGTCTTCGGCAGCGAATTCATCTATTCCGCCTGCGATGATTTTTGTTCTTCTATTATCTCCGAATTTTTCTTTTATTTCCATTAAATCATCCTTTATGATTTTTAAGATTAATTTCGCGGATCCGATAATTTTTTCTAAATTTTTGATTAGTTTTAATTTCTCTTTTAGTTCGTCTTCTATCTTTAATCTTTCTAGATTAGCTAAATTCTGCAGTTTCATTTCTAAAATAGCTATTGCCTGTTTTTCGCTTAACTTGAATTTTTTTATTAAATTTATTTTAGCAGTTTCTTTGTCTTTTGACTGTTTTATTATTTTAATGACAGCGTCAATTTTATCCAAGGCGATTTTCAGCCCCTCTAAAATATGCGCTCTGTCTTTTGCTTTTTTTAATTCAAATTCGCATCTTCTTTTTATTACTATCTGCCGATGCTTTATGTATTCGTCTAAAAAATTTTTCAAATTTAATATTTTCGGCTGGATTCCGCCTATTAAAGCAAGCATATTAAAATTAAAATTGTCCTGCAACTGCGTTAATTTAAACAGCCGATTAAGGGTTTTTTTAGGGTAAGCGTCTTTTTTAAGATCTATCACAACCCTTACTTCCCCAAGCCCTTTTGATTCGTCGCGCAAATCTTTAATACCGTCTATTTTTTTGTTTTTTACCAAATCCGCTATTTTTTCTATTAAATGCGATTTATTCACTTGATACGGAAGTTCGCCTACGATTATTTGAAATCTGCCTTTTTTTGTTTCCACGATTTCCGTTTTCGCCCGCATCGTCACTTTTCCGCGCCCGGTAGTATAAGCTTCTTTTATATCTTTGGTATTATAGATAATTCCGCCAGTAGGGAAGTCAGGACCTTTGACAAATTTCATTAAATCGCTGATGGCGGTGTCAGGATTATCAATAAGATAAATAACAGCGTCAATAATTTCCGTTAAATTATGCGGCGGGATATTTGTTGCCATTCCGACCGCGATTCCCAATGTTCCGTTTAGCAGAAGCTGCGGCAGCTGAGAGGGCAGAACCTTCGGCTCTTTCTGGCTTCCGTCATAGTTCGGGATAAAGTCCACAGTGTCTTTTTCAATATCAATTAGCATTCTTTCAGATATTTTCGTGAGTTTTGCTTCAGTGTATCTCATAGCGGCAGGCCTGTCTCCGTCCATTGAGCCGAAGTTTCCCTGTCCGTTCACTAATTGATACCGCATTGAAAAATCCTGCGCCATTCTTGCCATGCTGTCATAAACAGCCACATCTCCGTGCGGGTGGTATTTTCCTAAAACTTCTCCGACTACTGTAGCGGATTTTCTAAATTTAGCGCTTGATTTCAAGCCTAAATCCCACATAGCGTAAAGAATTCTGCGATGCACTGGCTTTAATCCGTCGCGGACATCAGGCAGGGCGCGCGCGATAATCACGCTCATCGCGTAGTCTAAATAACAATCCTTCATCTCCCCTGAAATTTTTTGTTCAATAATTTTTCCGCTAAAATCATGGCTTGCCTGTTTTTCTATTTTTTTATTTTCCATAATTAATTAAATTTTTATAAATAAAAATCACCTGTTAACCAGGCTCTTTTTATTTAAGTATAACATTTTTTTCATTATTTGCAACCTTTAAAAAAATTATCTCTAACGAATTTAAAGAATGTCATTAAATCTTTTGCATCCATCATATTAATTTTCTAATCATAGGCAAAATTTTAAGGGCGGCTTTTTCACCTGATTTAATAGTTTTTTTAACTTCTTTATTATCAAAAAATTTACTCCATCCGACCAATCCTATTTCTCCAACTTTTGGCTCAATAAGAATGTCAGCTGTTTTTAAAGAATTTTGCGCCAGATGATACCTCAATATATTTAACGCCCTTATCGGCACTTTAGTTAAATTAATGTTTTTATCCAAATCATTTTTTAATCCATTGTTAAAAGAAGCATTATCAAGATTAACAGCTATTACTATATCCGCTCCCATCGCGCGCGCCGCGTCGTCTGGCAATGGATTTGATAGTCCGCCGTCAGCCAATAATTTATTTTTATATTTCAAAGGCTGAAAAACAACAGGAACCGACAAACTTGCCCTTATTGCTTTAATAATATTACCATGTTTAATATCAACCTCTTTGCCCGTAGATAAGTCGGTGGCTATAACTACAAGAGGAATTTTTAAATTATCAAAATTTAAATCGCTTGAAATCCATGTTTTAATTAAATTCTCTAATCTTTTTCCTTTAACTAACCCTCCATTAAAAGTCGGATCAACTATTGACAACCCTGTTCTCCATGTGGCTTCCAAAGCTATTTTCTCTAATTTATCTATATCTTGATTTGCGGCGTAAAAAGCGCCGACCAAAGCGCCAATGCTTGATCCAGCGATATAATCAATGGGAATATTATTAGCCTTTAAAGCTTTAATAACGCCAATGTGCGTTAGCCCCTTAACTCCGCCGCTCCCTAAAGCCAAGCCGATTTTTAGTTGTTTTTTATTTGCCATAATTTATTTTTTTTACACGCTAACTAATTAGATACTGATATTATATCCCCATTTTTTAATTCATAATTACCTTCAATAACTATTATATCATTTTCAGATAATCCTTCAACGATTTTTACTTCATTGTTATTAACAATTTCTGTTTTAATTGTTTTAATGATAATTTTATTATCGCAGCCGATTGTATAAACTTTTTCAAGCCCGTCCTTAATAAATATCGCTGATTTAGGAATAGCCAAAATATATTCTTGTTTTTTAGTAATAATTTCCAAGCTGGCTATCATACCAGCTTTAATTTTTTCATCTTTATTGTCTAACTGAATTTTTATTGGAAATTTTTTGCTTATTGAATCAGCCACCGAACTGATATAATAAACATTGCCGACAAACTCCTCGTCGGGATAAGCGGCGCAAGAAATTTTAGTTTCCTGTCCGAAAGCAACTTTGCCTATATCAAATTCAGTTAAAGACAATTCTATTTTTATGCCACTTGTGTTAACAATGCTTGCCACAGGATTGCCGGCTGCAGCCATTTCCCCACTGTCAATAAATATTTGATTGACTATGCCAGAAATCGGCGCAGGGATAGTTGTATTGTTTAATTGCGCTTGCGTATAATCTAATTGCCCTTGAGCTGCAGCAATCTGTTGGTCTGCCCGTTTTTTCACACCTTCTAAATTTATTTGCGTTAATTCCAACTGCTTTTGAACCGCGTCAATTTGCGATTTAGATTGGCTTTCCGCTAAAATTAAGGCTTGCTGCTTAATATCCAAAGCGCTTTGTGCTGTTTCGTAAGCCGATTGAGCTGTGTCGCTGCTTGAAACATCTGCCAATTTAGCATTAATGATTGTCTGCTGGTTGGCTTGCAAAGAACTAATCGCAGATTGAATGCTCGCTAAATTAGCGTCAATTGATGTTTTTAAAGCATTAAGATCAACTGAAGTAAAATCGCTCGTTGTTATTGTGTTGTCTAATAATATTTTAGTTTTAACTAATGTCTCCCTTGTTGAATTTAAAGAATTGCCGACTTCATCTATTAAATCGTCTATTTCTAATAAAAAATAATTATTACTTAAATTATTATAATTAATATCAGAAGTTTCATAATCGTTTTTTGCCTGAAAAAATAAGTTTTTTGTATTAGTTAGAGTTTGCGATTTTTTTGCTCCTAAAACATTTTTATAGTCATTATTGGCTGACGGATCTCCAGGGCTTTCACCGATAATGTTGCCGACAGCCGTCAATGCTGTTTTAATGGCTGTTAAATTGCTTTGCATTGTTGTTTTAATATTATCATACGCGTTTTGGATTGTTTGTTCATTTGTGTTTTTTATATTTATCAAAGATTTTTTCGCGCTATTCATTGAAATTTGCGCGGACTCTATAGTTAATTTTGAATTATTGGTATTTTCCGCCGCGTTTATTTTAATATTTTCTAAATTAATTTTTGTCGCAGCCACGGTTAATTCAGCCGCGCTAATATCCTGATTAGCTGACGCGATCGTGTTAGTTATGCTGGATTGCGCGTTATTATATGATACCAGCAACGCGCTATCTTGTTCTAATTGAATTAAAATTTGATTCGTCCCGACCTCTTCTCCCTCGCGCGCATATATGCCAACTACTTTGCCGCTTACTTTTGGGCTCACTATTACCTCATCCATGGGCTGAGCCGTACCTGACAGAGAAATATCACTGCTTATGGTTTTCGGCGATAACTTATATGTCTGCACCGCGATTATATTTTCATCAGCGGATTCAAAATTAACCGCTGGTTCATTTTTGCCAGCTAAAAAAATATATCCAAAAATAATCAAATTGATTATTAAAATAGCGCCGATTATTTTTATTGCCTTGTTTATAATTAAATTTTTCATATATTTTCAATTATTTTATTGTTATTAATTTATTAATTTATTGGTTTGCGGAAATTAAAATTATTTCCCATTTATAATTCTTTCCGCTCTCACATAGATCTTTTTAGAAAATTTCTCTACTAAACTATAAATTACAGGAATTACAACTAAAGTCAGTAAAGTAGAAACCAACAGCCCGCCAATCACGGCAATCGCCATTGGGCGCATCATTTCCGCTCCTTCTTGCCGCGCTAAAGCCATCGGCAGCATTCCTAATATAGTAGTGATGGAAGTAATTAAAATCGGACGCAAACGGGTTGTTCCGCCTTTAACTAAAGCGTCAAATTTATTCATTCCTTTTTTTCTTAATTGATTTACATAATCAATTAAAACAATAGCGTTATTTACCACGATGCCAGCCAGCATTATAACTCCCATAAAAGACGGTAAAGACAACGATTGTCCCGTGATAAACAGAGCTAAGCCAACCCCGATAAAAGCCAAAGGCATTTCAAACATAACAATAAATGGGTGAACAAGCGACTCAAATTGCGAAGCCATAACCATATAAACCAATAAAATTCCCAAAGCTAATGCCCAGCCCAAAGTGGCAAAAGTATCTTGCATCTGTTTATACGAACCGCCGTATTCTATAAAATACCCTGAAGGCAATTCATAATTGCTTAATCTTGTTTTTATATCTTTTACCGCGCTGCCAACATCCCTGCCAATAACATTTGCCGTAATGGCAACTACTCTTAGTTGGTCTTCCCTGCTAATTTTTATCGGACCCTCGCCTTTGGAAATTTTAGCTACCTGCTTTAATGGTACTTGATTGCCAAACGGAGTGGTAATTGTGAAATTTTTTATTTGCTTAACATCATCCCTGTAAATTTTATCGTAGCGAATTTTTATGTCTGTTTCCTCTCCGCCTTGGCGCAGTTGAGTGGCTACCATGCCTTGCATGGAATTTTTTACAGCTGAACCGATTTGACCTACGGTTAAGCCTAAGCGCGAAGCCCTTTCCCGATCAATATTAATGACTAATTCAGGCTTGCCTTGGCTTAACGAAGTATCAATATCGCGCAAACCTTCTATGTTATTAATTTTTTGCGCGATTTCATCAGCTGTATTTTTTAAAATTTCCAAATCCTTGCCAAAAATTTTTATTTCCACGGGATAATTTGAACCGCTTATTAAAATTTTGCTTATATCCATAAAATTAATTTCCAAATCTCTTATCTTGGGAAGCTTTTTTCTGATTATATCTTGAATTTCTTCAGCTGAATATTCTCTGTCTTTTTTGTCTTTTAATCTGATAAAAATTTGCGCTTCATTAACACCTGTTGACCCAAGCCCTAACGCAACACTTTCGCTTCTGCTCGATTCGTCAAAACCCACAAAACCGGTAATAACTGAAATTCCGTCAATATTGATTAAATCATTTTCTATTTGTCCAATAACTTTATTGGTCTCTTCCAATGACGCGCCAACAGGCATTTTAACTCCCATCAGCACCATGCCTTGGTCGCTAACAGGCATAAATTCCGCGCCGACAGACAAAGATAAAACCACGCTCACCGCCAACAAGCCGATTGTGGATATAATTGTTTTTAAGCGATTGTTAAGCGACCAAATAAGAACTTTTTTATAACTGTTTTTAATTTTTTCAAAATATTGCTCTCCTGACGCTTTTTTATAATCATCAGCGCCTTCCCTTTTTTTAAAAATTTTTGAAGCAATCATCGGCACTAA
>JAGLJD010000056.1 GCA_023142625.1 Candidatus Parcubacteria bacterium
TAATCCGAAAAACAGTCCTGAAACCGCCGCCGTTTTTGCTGAAAAAAAATAGATTCCGATGATTAAAAAAACAACGAATCCGATGTTGTGATACATTGATTTTTCGCTGTAATACCAAAAAGCCGGACAGAATAACAAAAACAGGCTGGAAAAAAACGCTATGTTTTTATCAAATATTTTTTTAATCAATTTATAAAAAAACAAAACTCCGATAATTGCTAAAAACGGAGTTAGGAACGGTATAATCCATACGCCGAAAATTTTTGCGATAAATCCGTATAATAAAATTATGCCCAAAAAACTTGTCGGCGCGATTTTTCCATCCATAGACTGCGCTGATCGCGGACGAATAATATCTCCGGCTTCTAAATTCAGCGGCTCAAAATACGAAATTTTTCCCGTCTCCGCAAACCGTTTCGCGAAAAAATAATTCGCTGTTTCATCCGGAGAATTGAACTTTGAATTTTCATTCTGTGTCGCAATCGATAAAAAAGAATAGACAAACAAAAAAATTCCTGCCAAAATAGAGAGGGAGACGATTTGCCAATTGTTTTTTATTCGCTGTTTCATAATTTTATCCGCTTTTTCTGTATTCCATTGTAGCAAACAGGCTTTTTTTGGCAAATAAAAAAGGTCTGCTTTGTAAAAAAAGTAAAGCAGACCCATTTAAAAAGACAAAAATTAAGATTATGCTTTTTTTTATAAAAAACTTCTTATTATTTCTACTGCTAAGATAAAAATAAACATTGCCACCGCGGCAACTAAAGATATCGCCGCGGCATCTACTTTTTTTAGTATCAAACTTATTGCTTTTCACCTCCCTTTATTTTACAATTGGTAATAAAAAATAACTTGCTACATCTAACGCTAAAGTAGCTAAAAAAAGCGCTGTTGCTACTAATATTACTGGTATCACTACCCATACTACTATTTTTTTAACCACTTTTATCCCCCTTTTTTTAAAGTTTATGTTTCTTATTACAATAATCTTAATTCTTAATTTTTTCTTTTTTCAAAGTACGATGATTGGAACGCTTTTCGGCGTCCTTTATTTTTTTATTTTAAGCAAAAAACTTTCCAAAAAAATATTTATTGGTTTAATCTACGCTTTTTTATTGGTTTTGTCAATGGTTTTGTTTCTCGGCGCGGTTATTTATTATTTTTATGAGTTGAATAATTTTGTAATCGCGATTATTTTAATAATTTTGCCAATTGCTATCCTGTCTTTGCGAAGGAGCGATAGCAACCGAAGCAATCTCGTTAATAGGCAATGGGATTGTAATAATAGATTTATTCGCCCAGTAATGGGATTGCTTCGTCGCTCATTCCGCTATCGCTCCATTCACTCCTCGCAAAGACATTATTGGATTTTAACATTTTTATATTTAACGCTTTGTTTCATTCTCTTTAAATACCTTTTTATTTTCCAAACAACAAGCGCTATCAGCTCGCCTTGGCAGATTATTCCGAATGAATTTTTTATCTGCTATTTTTTAGCAACTCTAGTCTTGCTGATTATCTGCTGGAAGTCAAAAACAAAAAAAACGCTGATTTTAATCTCGGCGCATTTTTTTTTATGCGCGTCTGTCGCTTTAATCATTTATCCGATCGGCTACGGATTTGACCAATTCATACATCAAGCGACAGAAAAAATAATCATTGAACACGGCGCGATTTATCCAAAACCGCTCTATTATTTAGGGCAATATTCCTTAGTTGTTGTTTTGTCTAAAATTTTTAGCGTAAGTTATATTTGGATTGACAAGCTGCTTGTCCCGATGATGTTCGCGCTTTTTTTGCCAGCTGTTATTTATAACTCTTTCCGCAAAGCGTTTAATTTTGACAAAAACCTTTCTTTAATTTTAGCGCTGATCTTTTTAATCCTGCCGTTCAGCTCTTTTATTGTTTCAACGCCGCAAAATTTAGCAAATTTTTTTATTCTAATTATAATCTTTGCTTCGCTCCCGCATCTGACAGGAACAACAAAATCACTTTTGCCTTTGATTATTTTATGTTTGGCGGCTTTGGCAATACACCCGATAGCTGGAATTGCGGCGCTGATTTTCTTGCTCTTAATTTTTTTATCAAAACGGCTGCGCAAAAACAGGCTGAATTTGCGCGCGCGCAAGGCAATTTTAATTCTATTTTTAACGGCAAGCTCAATAATTTTTCCAGCAATATTTTTGATAAATTCGAAATTGGCAAATTTGACCGTTAAACTGTCTTTGCCAAAAACAGAAGAAATTTTTGCCTTTTTATACAAATTAAAATTTTATTTTATTAATAATTTTCATCCGATTTTTGATTTCGCTTATTTTTACAAATTTAATTTTTACTTGCTAATTTTTTTTACAATTATTATAATTGCTTTGGCGTATTCTAAAAAAATAAAACTTTTTAGCGCTTACTTTTTCGCTTTTTCTGTTTTATTGTTAAATTTTTTAATTTTAAAATTTTTCTTCAACTTTAAATTTCTTATAAATTATGAAAAAAATGACTATGCGGAACGGGTCGGCTGGCTGGCATTCTGTTTTTTAATTCCAATTCTGCTTTTTGGCATCGGACAATTTTTAAAAAAATTAAAAAAACAAAATATTCTTTTAAAAATATTCTTTCTAATTTTTGCCTGCTCGCTTATCACGGCTTCATTTTATTTAAGTTATCCGCGAGCAGATGATTATGAAACAAGCCATTTTTTTAATACGACTGTCGCGGATATTGCCGCAACGCGATGGATAAAAAATGACGCTAATGGCAAAAATTTTATAGTCTTGGCAAATCAGCAAGTTTCAGCCGCGGCAATCCGCGAATTCGGCTTTAAAAAATATTACAACAATCAATTCTATTATCCTGTTCCGACAAGTTCGCCGCTTTATCAATATTATTTGCAAATGGTAAATGACGCGCCAAAAAAAGAATATATGGCGAAAGCAGCGCAAAGTGTCGGTGTTGAATTAGGATATTTTGTCATCAATAAATACTGGTGGCGTTTTCACGAAATAGTTGAACAGGCAAAACAGACAGCGGATAGTTATAAAATTATAAACAACGGCGAAATTACTATTTTTAAATATAAAAATTAACACTATTGACATTTTTTTGTTTTGCCATAAAATAAAAGAAAAAATAAGTAAAAATAAATTATGAATTACGAAATATTATATATTGTTCCAAATAAATATTCTGAAACGGAGATTAAAGCCGTTGACGAAAAAATAGATTCTATCTTAACAGACAATAAAGCGGCCATTATAAAAACTGATCATTGGGGCAAAAAAAAACTGGCATATCCGATTAAGCATTATGATTACGGGTATTATACATTGATAATTTTTTCAGCCGCAGAAAGCGCTATCGCAAAAATCACTGAAAAATTAAACCTAAATCAAGATATTATAAGATTTCAAATAGTCAAAGAGATAAAAAAATCGCCGATAATCAAAGGAAAAAAGAAAATAAAGACAATTAAGCCGTCAGTGCTTGTTAAAAAAGAAGAAAGCGAAGCAAAGATAGAAAAACCGAAAGAGATTAAGAAAGAGGAGGAAAAAGGCATAAAAAAAGAGGAGAAGATAAAAATTGACGATCTGGATAAAAAATTGGATGAATTGTTAGAAGAGACTATGTAATTATTTTGAATTACAAAATATAATAATTATAAAATAAATATATTTAAAGCAATAAATTTATGGATTTAAATAAAGTAATGCTGATAGGAAATGTTGTTAGAGATCCTGAATTAAAGACAATACCTTCTGGACAGCAGGTCGCTTCATTTAGCATAGCGACAAATCTTGTTTGGACAGACAAATCCAGCGGACAAAAACAGACAAGGGCTGAATTTCATAATATTGTTGTTTGGCGGAAACTTGCTGAAATTTGCGGGCAGTATTTAAAAAAGGGATCTAAAATATATATTGAAGGTCGTTTACAGACAAGGGACTGGGTCGGGCAAGACGGAGTTAAAAGATACAGGACAGAAGTTATAGCAGATAATATGATTATGCTTGGCGGAGGCGGCGGAGGCAACTCTTCGCAATTTCAGCCCAGCCAGCAAAACAGCGCGCCAGCGGCTTCTGCTAAAGAGGAGATACCGACTATCCAACAAGAAGACTCGCCAAATAGCGGACAAGAAAATCCTCCTAAATCTTCGGATGACGAGGAGATAAATGT
>JAGLJD010000057.1 GCA_023142625.1 Candidatus Parcubacteria bacterium
GGAGGGAATCGAACCCTCACTCTGTTGCCAAAACGGGATTTTGAATCCCGCGCGTCTACCAGTTCCGCCACCGTGGCAGGCTTATTAAAAGGTTATAATAGTTTTTTTAAATTGTCAAAAGGTTTTAAATAAGTTATACTTATTAAAATAAAAAAATATTATTTTTCATTTTGTTTTTGTGAAGAATTTTAAATTTTTTGTCTTTGCGAGTCCCGCCTTAGCGGGGCGAAGCAATTTCATTACTGAGCGAATAAATCTATAATTATAAACATTTTGCGTAATCAATGAGATTGCTTCGTCGCACTTCTTTCACTTCGCTCGTTCAGCTCCTCGCAAAGACAGAAGTTTTCAAAGTTTAGGTGAATTATTATTAAGTTAAAGTGATTATGATTATCTCTGTTGTTAATCAAAAAGGCGGGGTTGGCAAGACAACCACCGCTGTAAATCTTTCAGCATATTTAGCGAATTTGGGAAAATTTTGCCTGTTGATTGATATTGATCCGCAGGCGAACGCGACCAGCGGTTTTGGCATTGGCGCGAGAGATGAAGACAACAGCATTTACGAAGTTCTGAATAAGCAGGCGGATATTAAGCAGGCGATTATGGATTCATTTATTCCTACGCATAAAATTATTCCGTCAGCGCAGCGATTGGCTGGCGCGACAGTTGAATTGGTAAATTCTGACAACAGAGAGTTTGCTTTGAGCGAAAAAATATTAACTATAAAAAGCGATTTTGATTATATCATTATAGACTGTCCGCCATCGCTTGATTTATTGACCATCAACGGATTAGTCGCGTCAGATTTTGTCTTAATGCCTGTGCAAGCGGAATATTACGCGTTAGAAGGATTAGGAAGTTTATTAAATACTGTTAATTTGATTAAAGAAAATTTAAAGCCGAATTTAGAGATTTTAGGATCTGTGATTACGATGTATGACAAAAGAAACCGCCTTTCAAAAGATGTGATGAACGAGATGTATAAAAATTTTCCGCATCGAATTTTTAGATCCGTAATTCCGCGCAATATTCGCTTGACTGAAGCTCCGAGCTATGGCAAGCCGATTTTGGATTATGACAAAAGAAGCAAAGGCGCGAAAGCGTATGAGCGGCTGGCGCGTGAAGTCATAGATTGTTTTGATCAGTAATAAATTAAAAATAATATAAAATTTTATGATAAAAACAGGAGGTTTGGGCAAGGGGCTTAGCTCTTTAATTCCAAAAAAACAAAAAATAAATCACAAAAAAGAAAGCGAAAAAAATATAGGCGATAAAGATGCTGTTTTGTCAGTTGAAATTGATTTAATCCGCGCGAACGATTATCAGCCGCGCGAGAATTTTGCGGACGATGGTTTAGACAGTTTAGCGCTATCAATTAAAGAGCATGGGATTTTACAGCCGCTTATCGTTAATTCTGAAAAAGGCGGAATTTATGAATTGATTGCCGGGGAAAGAAGGCTGAGGGCGGCGAAAAAAGTTGGACTGTTAAAAGTCCCGATTATTATAAAAGAAGCCGATAATTTGAAAAAATTTCAATTAGCGCTGATTGAAAATGTTCAGCGCGAGGATTTGAATTCGATTGAATTGGCAAAATCGTTTCAAAAATTGATTAACGAATTCGGAATGAGCCATAGCGATATTGCGGAAAAAATAGGAAAGAGCCGTCCGGTAATTACAAATATGCTGCGGCTTTTAAATCTGCCGAAAGAGATTCAAGGCGCGATTGCCGCGAAAAAAATAAATTTTGCGCAGGCAAGGGCTTTGTCAGCGTTAAGCAGAAGTGAACAGGTTATCCTGTTTCAAAAAATGTTAAGCGGCAGATTGACTTCGCGCGAAGCAGAGGGCGAAGCGAAAAAAATTTCCGTGAAAAGCCACCAGAGAACGATAAAAAAAGATCCGATTATCGTTGCCAAAGAAGAAAAACTCCAGAAAGCCCTCGGGACAAAAGCAATAATTAAGCAAAGGAACGGCAAGGGCAAGATTTTAATAGATTTTTATTCGCCAGAAGAACTCTCCGCGATTGTGGACAAAATAATCAAATAATCCTATTAGTATAAAAATTAACAGGGTAATCCTAACCCTTGAATTTTTTGTTTGAGGTATGGTTGAAATATTGACAAAATATACCTTATCAGGTATATTGATAATATATAAATATGACAATTAATATTTGTTATCACGAATCAAATTCTGGCAAGATTTTTGTTAAAGACTACATTAGTTCATTAGACGAAAAAACTAAATACGAAATTTATTCTTTTTTGCAAAAGTTTAAAGACGATTATCGTTTTAGAAAAAGTCCTTATTGTAAAAAAATCAACAAAAATATTTTTGAAATTAGAATTAAAGTAAAAAATTGTTATAGGATATTATATGCTTTTTTACACAAAGACGCAGTTATTTTATTAGACTTGTCGCGTAATAAATTCCGTAGCGAGATTTTCAGATTTTGAGGCAAATTTTTCAAACAATTTTATAAGTTTATATAGATATATAGGCGTTAAAATTTTTGGAAAATTTGACCGAAATATGGAAATCGCAGTAGGAAGTTATTACGCGACAAGTCTATCACATATTTTCAAAAAGAAGACTAATAAAATACATAAAAAAGATTTAGATTTAGCCATCAATAGATTAAAATTATATGAGCAATAAAAAATACAATTTATTAAAAATCAAGAAATTAACTAAATTTAATGATGATTTGAATGCGAAATTAAAAAATCCAAAATTTAAAAAAGGGTTTGATTTAGCATTGAAACGCTGGGATTTGGCTCATGAAATTATGACGGCAAGAGAGAAGGCAAAAATGACACAAGTAGAGTTTGCAAAAGAGCTTAAAACAAGCCAAAGTTTTATAGCAAGGGCTGAGAATGGCGGGCAAAATTTAACTATTGATGTTTTAATGAGAATGGCTGATGTGCTGTCTATGAAGCAAAAAAAGAAAGTTAAGTTTCAGATAGTAGGATCTATTTAAATTAAATTAGAATATTTAGATTTTAATCGTAGGAACGCAAATTTTGCGTTCTTTTTTTTATTGACTTTTTTGTTGGTTTTGGTATTCTATAGATAACAATCAAATAACTCCATTAGATATAAAATCTAACTGGGCAAGCCTAACCCTTGAATTTTTTGTTTGAGGTATGGTTTAAAAAATAAAGTATGCAGAAAGTTATTAAAAATAATAATGATGGTTATGAAGTATTATTTCAAATTAAATCAATTTTAAACAAGCAAATAAAAACAACTATAGATTATTGGCAAAAAATTACGATCATAAAGCATCCGTCAATCAAAGGCAAAGAAAAGGAAACACAAAAAACATTAAAATCGCCTGACATAATAAGGGTTAGTAATTCAGATAAAAAAGTTTTTCTTTATTATAAAAAATATTGTAAAAATTATTTATGCGT
>JAGLJD010000058.1 GCA_023142625.1 Candidatus Parcubacteria bacterium
GCGGGTCGCGACCCGCCCCTACGGCTATTTAAAAATTCAAAAAACGGTATTGCGTAATTTTGTATTATGAAGTAGAATAAAATTAGATTATGAAAACGCTTCGCGCAACAACTAATTATATTTAATTTTAATTAACTATGGCTTGTAATTTATGCAAAGATATTATGCCTGTCAGTGCGACGCATTTTAATGGAAAATTATTGATCTGCGGGACCTGCGTAAAAGATATAAATCCAAAAAAATTTAAAGAGTTGGCAAAAGGCAGAACTGTTTACACTTTTTGCCCCGAAATGACTCATTCAAGTTTGTTGGGATATAAATTAACGACGATTCTCAGAACTTGCGATATTGAAAATATTTATGTATTTACAAAAGATGGCTCTCCTCATTGCGAACAAATTTTGACAACCTTGCAAGAAGCTGCGGAAAATGTTAATTTTGATAAAAATAAATTAAAATATTTTGTTACAAAAAAAGGCAAATTTTCAGAAATCACAGATAAAACGATCAGAAAATCAAGAAACATACTAGAAATTGAAGATTTAATGAAATTCAATAAATTACATAAAGTCATTGAAATTCTAACAGGAGAGGAAGGTTGTCAAAACGACAAGAAAGAAACCTTTGAATCAATCCTTGAACATTTTGAAGAAGAAATACAGGAATTAAAAGAAGGTTTGAAAAATAAAAATTGGAAAAACATTCAGGAAGAATTGGGAGATATATTATTTAATATTTTTTTATTCTCAAAAGTTGCAAAAAATAACAACAAATTTGATATTTTTGATTTATTTAAAACTACATCTAATAAATTTATTAATAATCACAGACAAATTTTCAAAAATAAAACGATTAAATAAATATTATGAGTAAAACTAAACAAAAACTAACAAATCAAGCGTTGTCCCCTGGGCATCGCGCTTGCGCTGGGTGCGGGCAGGCGATTGCCGCGCGCTTGGCGCTTGAGGCCGCAGGGCCAGACACGATAGTCTCCAACGCCACTGGCTGCTTAGAAGTGACCACGACCCCTTATCCTGAAACCGCGTGGGGGATGCCATGGATACATTCGCTTTTTGAAAACGCGTCAGCGGTCGCTTCTGGAATTTCCGCAGGATTGAAACAAAAAAGGATGGATAAAAAAATAAAAATTATCGCTCAAGGCGGCGACGGCGCAAGTTATGATATCGGCTTCGGGCTGATTTCAGGAATGTGGGAAAGGGGCGAGGATATTCTCTATATCTGCTATGATAATGAAGCGTATATGAACACAGGCGTGCAGGCGTCTGGGGCAACCCCTTATGGCGCGCATACCACGACCAGCCCTGCGGGAGAGCAGTCGTTCGGCTCGTCTTTCCGCAAAAAAAATATGCCTGCGATTGCTATGGCGCATCGCGTCGCTTATGTCGCGACCGCAACAGTCGGATATCCTATGGATATAAAAAATAAGATTAAAAAAGCGCTGTCTTTTACTGGCCCGAAATATGTGCAAATTTTAGTCCCTTGCGTCCCCGGATGGGGGATTGACCCGAAAGACACGGTTAAAATCGGAAAATTGGCGCATCAAACAGGGCTTTGGCCTGTATTTGAAGCTGAAAATGGGAAAATCACAAAGGTTATGCCTTGTCCTCAAAAACGCCCGTTAGTTGAAGAATATCTTAAATTGCAAAAAAGGTTTAAACACCTTTTTAAAAACGAAAACGGGCAAACTGAAATTAAAAAAATTCAAGGGATAGCTGACGAGAATGTAAAAAATATAAAATTATGAATATGCAACAACCTAAAAAAAACAAATTTTGGAAAACTTTTTTTATTTTTAATTTAACAATCCTAATAATTATAACAAGTTTTGTAATTGGCGTAGTTGTCGGGGAAGAAACAGAAAAAGAGCGAGTGGTTTCCAATGCTGGCGGGCTTGTTTTGAATAAAGATGAACTGCCTGATTACCTGTCAAAAGACGCGGACTTTAACCTTTTTTGGGAAGCGTGGGATATTATCCAAGACACTTACATTGACCGCCCAGCGCCTGAAACAAAACTGCTCTACGGAGCGATAGCAGGGCAAGTCGCTTCACTTGGAGATCCTTATTCTGTGTTTATGGAGCCGAGCGCGGCGGAAGAATTTGCCAAAGAACTAACATCGGAATTTGAAGGAATCGGCGCTGAAATAGGAATAAAAAATAATATTTTAACGATTGTTTCACCGTTGCCGAACAGTCCGGCGGAAAAAGCCGGGTTAAGGGCTGGCGACAAAGTCTATAAAATTGACGATACTGACACTTCGTATCTTTCTCTTGACGGAGCGGTTCGGCTAATCAGAGGAGAGGCTGGGACAAAAGTTATCTTAACGATTTTTCGCGATGGACAGGACGAAACGCAAAAAATAGAAATTATTCGCGGACGCATCCATTACGAAACTGTTAAATGGGAGTTAAAAGAAAACAGCGTTTTATATATTAAGATTTCGCATTTTAATCAGGATACCGCGGATCTGTTCAGAAAAGCGATACAAGAAAATTTAGGAAAAAACTTGCAAGCCGTTATTTTGGATTTAAGGAATAACCCGGGCGGTTTTCTAGGAATTGCCACGGATATTGCGGAAAGCTGGATTAAAAAAGGCGAAATAATCGTTGTTGAAAAATTCAGCCAGAATAATAAAAATTATTACAAATCGCGCGGACGAGCCGAACTTGCCGCGCTTCCAACAGTGGTGTTAATTAACGAAGGCAGCGCCTCAGCGTCAGAGATTGTCGCTGGCGCCTTGCAAGATCACGGATTAGCGACAATAATCGGAAAACGATCTTTTGGAAAAGGATCTGTGCAGGACTTGCGCCATTTAAGCGACGGGTCTAATATTAAATTAACTGTCGCCAAATGGCTCACTCCGAACGAAAGAATGATTGACGGCGAAGGAATAGCTCCAGACATTAAAGTTGAACTTACAGAGGAAGATTACAGCAACGACCGCGACCCGCAATTAGATAAAGCTTTAGAAATGTTGAACAGATAATTAAATTTGAATTTCTGTCTTTGCAAAAAATTTTCCCTTTATGTCTTTGCGAGGAAAAAGTGGAGCGATAGCGGAACGACTGACGAAGCAATTCCATTACTGAACGAATAAAACTGTAATTATAATTTTTCGTCTATGCTTTTGTATAGGTTTATGCGGTTATTAACGAGATTGTCACCCTATCGGGTGACCACCCGTTAGGTGCGGCTTCGTCGCATCTCATTCGCTGCGCTTATTCGGCTCCTCGCAAAGACAAGTTGTTAATTTTTTAATAAACAAAAACCTATGAAAATAATTTTATTAAAACAAGTTAAAGGGTTGGGGGATGCTGGCGATGTTAAAGAGGTTAAAAATGGCTATGCTGGCAATTTTTTGCTGCCGAATGGTCTAGTTAAAATCGCAAACGCGCAGACAATAGCGGAAGCGAAAAAACAGAGCGTTAAAAATGCTATCGTTGTTAAAAAAACGCTGGTTAGCGATAAAAAAATCGCTGAAAAAATAAAGGGGTTAAAATTAAAGATAAAAGTTAAGACGAACGAGCAAGGCAAACTTTACGCCGCTATTGACTCAAAGGCGGTCTCCAGCGAATTGCAAAAACAAAATTTTTCAGTAAAAGAGAAGCAGATAATTTTAAAAAAACCGATTAAAACAACAGGAAAGCACAAAATATTTTTAAAATTCGCAAAAAAGCAGGTTGAGATTGAGGTTGTTTTAGAAAAGCAATAATTCACACATTTTTTTAATTATTATTAACCTTTATTCTATATGAAAACAATTTTAGTAGACGCAATTCACGCTTTCGTCATCAAGGACGAAGGAATCTTTGACGAAATGCATAAAATGCTTGAAAAATATCCTAACCAAAAAATCATTCTAACTGGAGCAAATGATGAAAAAATGGAAAAATTTGGATTAAATAATATGCCTTATGAAGTATTTACATTAAAGCATAACCCTGAAAAAACAGAACCGAAATATTACGAAATGCTGCTTGAACATTTTAATCTTGACGCCAAAGATGCAATCTATTTTGAACACAACGAAGATGCGGTAAAAAGCGCTAAATCTGTCGGCATTGCCACATTTCATTACGACAAAGACAAAAAGGACTTAATCGCATTAAAAAAATTTATAGACGAAAATTTGTAAAACATCAGCCACACCCTTGCAATTCGCAAAAAAGCAGATTAAGATTGATAATATTATTTCCGAGGTCGTCTAATGTGGCCCCAGTCATCCGACGGGGCTGATAAGATGGCAAATTATTTTTGTTTCACTCAAAGTTTTAATTTGTCTATAATATTCCGAGGTCGTCTAATGGTAGGACGGCTGGTTCTGGTCCAGTTAATCGGGGTTCGAATCCCTG
>JAGLJD010000059.1 GCA_023142625.1 Candidatus Parcubacteria bacterium
CAACTTGTTTATATGTTTAAATGTTTATATGCTTTTATGCTTAAATATTTTAGTCTGATTTTCTCCTGAATACTGTTTTCATAAATCCGTCCTTGCCCTTTTTTCTAACAGTATCTAAATGCGCTTTGTGGCGATGCTTGCCAGCCATTCTTTCGTCAAAAATCTCCTTGCCCTGCTCTTTTGTTTCTGGCTTGGCTTTTTTCATCTCTTTTTCTTTGCTTCTCTTGATTTCGCCCTTTGAAATATCGCTAACCGATTTTGGCGCTTCTATCGTTTTCTTTTTTGCGATTTTGTCAGCCTTCTCGCCTTCTAAAATAACGCTGATATGCGAACTTTTCTTTCTAATCATACCAGCGCGCCCAAATGCTCTCGGCTTCCATCTTTTTAAAACAGATGCTTGATCAACTCGTATCTCTTTAATATGCAGCCCGTCTTTTTCAATTTCAAAATTATGAAAAGCGTTCGCCATCGCTGAATTAAGCAATTTCGCAACCGGCTTTACCGCCTTTTTATTTATAAAGCGCAGTTGGACTAATGCCTGCTCAGCGCCCATATTTCGGATAGCGTCAACAACCAGCCTCACTTTTTTAGGGCTCATTTTAATATATTTTGCTTTTGCTTTAATTTCCATTTTTATAAATAATTAAATTTAACATTTCTATCTTTGATATTTTTGTCTTTGCGAGGAGGCGATAGCCGACGCGGCAATCTCATTACTGAGCGAACAAATCTTTAATTATAAGTATCTATTCGCTCAGTAATGAGATTGTCGCCCTATCGGGTAACCACCCGTTAGGCGTGGCTTCGTCGCTCCTCTCTCGCTTCGCTCGTTCAACTCCTCGCAAAGACAGTGTAATTTATGCCTTAGTAATTATAAAATATCTACTACTTTTTTGTCTGCTCTTTTGCCATCTTTCCTCCGTGCGCGACAAATTTTCTTGTTGGAGAAAATTCTCCGAGTTTGTGTCCGACCATTGCTTCAGAAATAAAAACCGGAATATGCATTTTGCCGTTATGCACTCCGATAGTGAACCCTACCATATCAGGAGAGATTGCGCAAGCCCTGTCCCAAACTTTAATAACGGTCTTGTCGCCCTGCTTTAATTTTTTTATCTTTTTCAGCAATTTTTCGTTTATATACGGACCTTTTTTAAGTGATCTTGACATATTTTAATTTTATTGTTAAGTTAATTTAATTGTTTTTAATTTTTTTATAAACCTAAAAGGAGGAAAAAATGGATCAATTTTGCGATAAAAAATACTGCGTAAAATGCGGTAAGGCTCTTTTTTCAAGCAAACCTTGGGACAAACCACTCGGAAAACCTGAATATAAATCTAATAAATGCAGTCTCTGTGAAAAAATGGAAAAGGAGGAGGAATGAAAAAATTTAAACTCATAGTACCTGATTTAAATGAATATCAGGCAAAAAAAATTTTAGACGAAATAGGGAATGGTAGATGTTCTATTGATCCTTATATAAAAAACAAAATTGTCCTTTGTGTTTTAACGGCAGAAAAAATAAACAGCGAGGAGGTAAATAAAATCATATCGCTATCTGAATAACTAATATTTCATTTAGTTGGCGGCAAATCAACGGCGGCGATGGAACCGAGAATATAATCTCAGTTTCATTGCCGCCGTTTTCCTTTTGGTTTAAAGAACCAGCCTTTCCCTTTTTGTCTTTGCGAGGAGGCGATAGCCGACGCGGCAATCTCATTACTAAACGAAAAAATCTGTAATTATAGTTCCTTCTGCTTAGTAATGTGATTGTCACCCTATCGGGTGACCACCCGTTAGGCGTGGCTTCGTCGCGCCTCTCTCGCTTCGCTCGTTCAACTCCTCGCAAAGACAAATATGGACCTACTTTCTCTTCTTCTTCCTTCTCTGAATTATCAATTTCCCTGACGCTTTCTTTTTATTTCTTGTCTTAACCCCGAGCGCTGGCTTTCCCCAAGGCGTTTTCGGATGCTTTAAGCCGATCGGGTTTCGCGCTTCTCCTCCGCCGTGCGGGTGATCGCAAGGGTTCATAACCTTTCCGCGAACAGTCGGCTTTATTCCTTTGTGCCGCATCCTCCCTGCTTTTCCCCAACGAATTAATCTATAATCAGGGTTGCTTGCCTGCCCGATTGTTGCCATACATTCTTTCGGAACCAGCCTTATCTCCCCTGACGGCATTTTCAACTGCGCATATTTTCCTTCAGTGCCCATCACTTTAACGGAAGTCCCAGCTCCCCGCGCGATTTGAGCGCCCTTGCCAGGAATCATTTCTATATTAAAAACATTTATGCCTTGCGGAATATATTCTAACATCATTCTGTTTCCATTTTTTATTTCCACTTCTTTTTTCTGTGAAGACAAAACTTTATCCCCTACTTTTAAGCCGATCGGCGCTATGACATAACTTTTTTTGCCGTCTTTATATTCAATCAAGGCGAGTCTTGCCCCGCGATTCGGATCATATTCAATTGATGAAACTTTCGCGACATCGTCAAATCTATTCTGTTTAAAATCTATAATTCTTATAAATCTTTTTGCGCCTCCGCCGCGATGTCTGATTGTAATCTTACCTTGATTGTTTCGTCCGCCCTTTCTTTTTTTAATCACTGTTAAAGACTTTTCAGGCCTTTTTTTGGTAATGTCTGAAAAATCCTGAACTGATGAGTTCCGTCTTCCCGCGGTGGTTGGTTTGTATATTTTAATACCCATAAAAAAATTCTTATTTCTTTAAATTGCAAAATATTAAATTCATCTGTCTTTGCGAGGAGGCGATAGCCGACGCGGCAATCCCATTACTAAGTGGAATAAACTGTAATTATAGACTTTTCTGCTCAGTAATGAGATTGTCACCCTATCGGGTGACCACCCGTTAGGCGTGGCTTCGTCGCTCTCTCTCGCTTCGCTCGCTCGGCTCCTCGCAAAGACAAGAGAATAAAATATCTCGTTCATTTTATACTCCCTCATAAACTTCAATCTTCTCTCCTTTTTTTAGCGTAACGATAGCTTTTCGCCAATCTTTTCTTTTGCCGCTAACCCGTCCAGATCTGACTTTTTTCCCTTTCATATTGATCATATTAACAGCTATCGGCTTAACTCCGTAAACTTCTTGAATCGCTTTCTTAACTTCTATTTTATTGGCTTTTTTCGCAACCACAAATCCGTATTTATCAAAAACTCCCATATCGGTAATTTTTTCCGTAATTAGCGGATTAACTAAAACGCGATGAGCGTTGCTAATCACTTTTCCGCTTTTGGGTTTTTGCGCGACAGCCGCTTTTTTAACTTTTTTTTCTTTCGTTATCTTCTTGCTAATTTTTGCTTCGCTCTTTTTCACATCCTTTTTAATAACTGCTTCTTTCTGCTTATCGTCCTTTTGCGCCGCTGCTTCGTCTTTTCTGTCCGCGCCAATGCTAATCTTTTTTTTAAACTTATCTAAAATTCCCATATTATTTAAAATTACAAATTACATAAACCACGCTATCTTTGCAAAAAATTTTCCTTTTCTGTCTTTGCGAGGAGGCGATAGCCGACGCGGCAATCTCATTACTGAACGAACAAATCTTTAATCATAAATATCTATTCGCTCAGTAATGAGATTGTCACCCTATCGGGTGACCACCCGTTAGGCGTGGCTTCGTCGCGCCTCTCTCGCTTCGCTCGTTCAGCTCCTCGCAAAGACAAGATAATAAGACACTGCAAAAACATCCTTCGCAAAAATAAATTTTATAAATATACTTCTTCAATCTTTTTAACTGCTCCGACTGTTGTTATTAAATACTTATATTTTAAAACTTCAACTGTATTTAAGCAATTAGGTTTAATTGTTTTAATATTTGGAATATTTTTTGCAGATTTTACTATATTTTCCGACTTATCGCTTAAAATTAACAAGATGCTATCTTTTCTTTTTTTGCTTCTATTTTTTCTCTCATCCGATTTATCAATTTTGCTTTTTATAATTTTCTCGTCTATTTTCTTTAATATTTCAACGATTTTTTTAGTCTGAATTTTTTTCAATTCAATCTTGTCAAACAGAATTATTTTTTCATTTTTAACTTTATCTGAAAGGCACATAAAAAGAGCTTTCTTTTTCATTTTTTTATTTATCTTTAAAGAAAAATTCCGCTCTTTTGTAGGTCCGAAAGTTACGCCGCCGCCAATCCAGATCGGAGATCTGCTTGATCCAGCTCTTGCTCTTCCCGTTCCTTTCTGCTTCCATGGCTTTTTCCCCCCTCCGCGGACTTCGCTTCTGTCTTTTGCGTGCGCCAATACCTGCCTTGAATTCGCCTGCTGCGCGACAACTACCTGCTTAATCAGCGATGGTTTCGCTTTCACGCCGAAAACCGCCGGATTCAATTCCTGCTTCCCGATTTCATCTAATTGCTGATTATATTTTTTAACAACTATTGACATAATAAATGAATTATGCTATATTGATTTATTGCTTTAGATTATTTGATTGGCAAATAATTTAGAGTGAAAAACTAATATTTTAAAAGGGAGGGAAATTATGAAATGGTATGTCATTTCATTAACAGGTAATCAGGTGGTTGATTGGTTAAATAAAAAGGAATTGAAACCAGAGAATATAAAAATTCTCTCCGAAGAACCACAATACACAAATGGAGATTTTTTAATTTTTTATTATAGCGATAAAGAATAAAAAGTTAAAAAATCTACGATGTAAGCCAGCACGGCGGTTAAAACTATAAAAATGGTTTTGACTGCTCTGCTGGTTCTTTTTTTGTTTTCAAAAAACTAATCTTTTATCATTCCGAAATGAGCGATAGCGAAACGACTAACGAAGCAATTTCATTATAATCGCTAATGGAATTCACCCTTTAGGGTTTCATTTTGAATAAATTTTAAATAAAATCCTAAAGGATAAATTCCAAATTTTTTTATTATATTCAGTAATGAGATTACTTCGTCGCACCTCATTCGCTTCGCTCATTCGGCTCCTCGCAAAGACAACTTTTTTTATTTATTCTTTCTCTTTTTTTTTAATTCTGCTTTTAATCTCCTCAACTTTCTTAACTTTCATATCTCCCTTGGCTTTAATTGAAACTAAACTATTCCGATGCCCTGGAACCGCGCCTTTTACTTTAATTAAATTTTTCTCTTTGTCAACCTCTATAATCTCTAAATTGCTCACAGACACCTGCTTGTTTCCCATCTGTCCTCCCATTTTTGTTCCTTTAAAAACATGGGCGGGACCGGTAGCTCCGATTGATCCTGGCATTCTTAATTGATCTTTTGTTCCGTGAGTTTTGTCCTGTCCGTGAAATCCCCATCTTTTAACAACGCCTTGAAATCCTTTTCCTTTTGAAACCGCCGTGGCTATAACCTTGTCTCCGACTTCAAAACTTTCTATATCTAAAATATCGCCTTTTTTAAAATCAAATTTTTCAGCGATGTCGTCTCTGAATTCTTTCAACCATCTAAAATTGCCCAGCCCTTTTAAAGCTCCCGCCAGCGGCTTATTTATCTTTTTCTTGCTTCCAAATCCAATTTGCGCTGCTTGATAGCCGTCTTTCTCTTTATATTTTACTTGCGTAATTTTGCATTCGCCAACCTTGATAACAGTCGCGGCTATAACAGCATCGCCTTTAAAAATCTGTGTCATATTTAATTTTTTCCCTAATATAAATTTCATATTCTGTAAATAAAAATTTCTTAAATTGCGATATGTCTTTGCGAGGAGGCGATAGCCGACGAAGCAATCCCATTACTAAGCGGAATAAACTGTAATTATAGACTTTTCTGCTCAGTAATGAGATTGTCACCCTATCGGGTGACCACCCGTTAGGCGTGGCTTCGTCGCATCTCATTCGCTACGCTCATTCAGCTCCTCGCAAAGACAGACGAGGAACTTTATTTAAATTTTGGAAATAAAAACCGACTAACAGCATAGCCAGTAATTTATATAAGCTTTATCTGTCTTCTTTTGTTATATTTTTAAAAAATTATTTAAAATTGTTAATAACATTTATATCTTTTGACGATTTTTACATCTTTATCTCAATATTCACGCCGGAAGGAAGGGTTAAACTCATTAAACTGTCAACTATTTTCGGGGTAAAGTCAACTATGTCAAGTAATCTTTTATGAATTCTCATTTCGTATTGTTCGCGCGCATCCTTATGCACAAAAGTTGACTTCAAGACCGTATATTTCTTAATCTCGGTAGGCAGCGGAATAGGTCCGTTTACGGCGGCGCCCAGCCTTTCAACTGTATCTATAATCTTTTTTGTTGACTGATCAATAACGCGGCTGTCAAAAGCCTTGATTTTAATCCTGATTCTTTGGCTGGAATTTTCCTGCTTAGAATCTTTTAAGTCTTCTTTGTTTGTTTTACTCTCGCTCATTACTTTATATTAAAATAAATCAAAATAATCACGCTCCGACGGACATCGGAGCGGGACTGGCTAACTTATTTTATAATTTTAGCAATAACACCTGCGCCTACGGTTCTACCGCCTTCGCGTATAGCGAATTTCTGCTTCTCTTCTAACGCAATAGGGCTGATTAATTTAATATTCAGATTAACAGTATCTCCAGGCATTACCATTTCTGTGCCTTCGGGCAGAATAACTTCTCCTGTGACATCTGTTGTCCTAATATAAAATTGCGGCTTATATCCCTTGAAAAACGGCTTATGCCTTCCGCCTTCTTCCTTGCTCAAAATATACACTTCGCCTTCAAATTCAGTGTGCGGAGTGACTGTTCCCGGTTTTACTAAAACCTGCCCTCTTTCAACTTCGTCTTTTTTAGTTCCCCTAAGCAAAATTCCAGCATTGTCTCCGGCGCGTCCTTCGTCTAACTGCTTGTTAAACATCTCAATCCCAGTCACTGTTGTTTTTTTAGTCTCTCCTAATCCGACTATCTCTATCTCTTCGCCGATTTTTACAACTCCTCTTTCAATCCTTCCCGTAACAACAGTTCCGCGTCCTTCAATAGAGAAGATATCCTCAATCGGCATCAAGAACGGCTTTTCAACATCCCTTTTTGGTTCGGGGATAGTTTCGTCAACAGCTTTGATTAAATCAAGAATCGGCTGATAAAATTTTTCATCTTCAGGATTTTCAAGCGCTTTTAACGCTGATCCGCGAATTATAGGAGTGTTATCGCCGGGGAATTCATATTTGTTTAAAAGATCCCTGATTTCCTGCTCAACCAAATCAATTAATTCTTCGTCTTCTACTTGGTCAACTTTATTTAAAAATACGACAATATAAGGAACTCCGACTTGGCGCGCCAATAAAATATGCTCGCGAGTCTGCGGCATCGGTCCGTCTGTGGCTGAAACAACTAAAATCGCTCCGTCCATCTGCGCCGCTCCAGTAATCATATTCTTGACATAATCGGCGTGTCCTGGACAGTCAACATGGGCATAATGCCTGTTGTCAGATTCGTATTCTTGATGAGAAGTCGCGATTGTAATTCCGCGCTCTTTTTCTTCAGGGGCAGCGTCAATCTGATCAACGCTTTTATCAGACGCTTTATATCCCTTTAATCCTAAAACTTTTAAAATAGCCGCTGTTAAAGTGGTTTTTCCATGGTCAACATGACCGATAGTTCCCACATTTATGTGCGGCTTTGTGCGTTCAAATTTTTCTGCCATTTTTTTATTAGTCAAATAAACAACTTTTGCTTGTTAAGTTAAACAAAAACTCACAGCAAAAAATAAGATTGGCTGTTTATTTATTTAATTAAAATAATTAAGAGTTATTTTTTATCTATGTTATCACATAATATAAAGTTGTCAATAGAATATAAAATTTACGAAAAATTTTTCTGCTGGGACATATTAATTACATCTTTAATTGACCCGTTAGATACATAATATATCTTTCCTTCTTTGTCTCTCAGCACGGTAGAACGCATTGTAATTCTGATAACATTGCCTTCGGAACTGCCTATTTTTACTTTATCGCCGATGCCGTATTGATTTTCAACTAAAATAAAAAGCCCTGAAACAAAATCCTTGACTAATGATTGAGCGCCAAAACCGATAGCCAGTCCGATGACTCCCGCGCCTGCTAAAATCGGCCTTATGTCAATGCCGAACAAATTTAAAACCATAAACAAAATTATGGCGTAAATAATAATGTTTCCGATTGATAAGATGATATTGCCCAAAGTTTCCGCTCTTTTTTCTTTTTGGGAAATATGCAAATCGTCTCCGTCGTCAACTATCCGCGCCAGCCGCTTTACGATTAATTTTAAAGTTATTCTGCCTAAAAAAAACAAAACAACAATCCAGATAATTTCCACCGCGTTTTGTTTAATAATGTTAATAATAAATTCTTGCATAATTTTTTATGTTAATAAATTTAATCCATATTATATTCTTTTTGCTCTATATTTTGATCAATACACTGAGTCCCTGCTTTATGCGGCCATTTTTCGCGGTAAAACCGATTGCTAACATCCTGGTTATCCACATTTGAAGTCCTGAATACCGCGCAAAGTTGATATTTTTTATCCCCGATTACCTTATACTCATATGCATGACCAGTGTCTGGATCTTTAAGATTTTCTTCAGTCACAAACAATACTTCAGACTTCAGTTCTTTCAGGGTGGCTGGCAGTTTTTGATTCTCGCTGTAATAATTATTTAATCCATTGGAAATACTATTAAAATCCTCTAATACCGCGTTATCTAATTTCCAGTCGCGCGCCTGCTGGGGTGATTCAACAATTAGCAAAGCCGATACAAAAGTTGCGATAATAATTATTAGGGAGCCGTAAAAATACATTTTGATCACATTATCTTTTTGGCCAACAACTTTATCCCGCCGAATATCATGAAGATAAAAGGTAAAAACAATTGCCGAGATGCCCATGGCAGTGATAGTCTTGAGAATGAATTTAATGGTTAACTCGCCTCCTAAATAATTGTTAATCAAACCAATAAACCAACCCAGAATAATAAGCGAAGAAACCAACAAGATGAAATAGGTCAGCCACTTGCGCACACCTGAATCTTTAGCTAAAACACCCTTGAAAAGATCCCTGTAAATCTGCCGGCTGGTCAGAAAAAAAAGCGGGACAGCCACAATTAATGTAGCAATAGCAAACCTTAACAGGTCTGAGGAAAAACTTTCTCCAAACCGACCAATCGGATCTGGAATATATTTGTTAATGATTTGAAAAATAACCATCCCTGCAGACAAAGTAGTTAGCACCAGCGCCACTAAAGACAGCATATAGAGAAAAGCAAACTTTGCTGAATGATTATTTATTTCTTGTTCTTGTTCTTGTTCTTGTTCCATAATTTTATTATTTATATTCATTTACATTATAATCTAAAATTAAAAATTGCGCAATAATTTTACTCTCTTAGAAAAAAAGCTTGCGAACTATCAAATGAGAAATTTTATTTCCCCACCAAAACATTTCTTTGTAATAAAAGAAATAGTCTTTTTAAAACTCCGCGTCAAACCTGCGCGCTTATTGAATATCTGATTTTTTTATAATTGAAATAATTTTTTTTGAATTTTTTTGTGTGAACATACCATGGTATGTTCATTGGTATGTTCATTAATTTTCTTTCTGTAATTAAAATCTACAATATTTATTTTTGACATATCCAAAAACTTGCGCCAAATTTTTCGCCTCAAAAACTTCCCGCATTGAAACATTCCATAAAATTTCCATATTTAAAAGTATTTTTTCAGTCTCAGAAATACTCAAATATAACAAATTCACGGTGTTTAAGTTGTTCAACCAAAATCTTTAAGTTGTTGTTCGGATTGATGATATAATAATTATAAATTTCTATTTCTTGAATCTTATAGCCGCAACACCATGCTCATTTTTATCGCTGTCATAAGTATAAATCTCAATTATATCCTCATTCTCTAATTTTTTTATTAAATCTCTGGTTTCTTGAAAATCATAACCTTTATTTCCAAGGATATTTATTATAAAATTTTGCAAACCAACAAAACAATCTGCAGATTTTTTTGCCCAATTTATACTAATATCAAGTTCATTAACCAAAATATCTCTTGTTATTTTTTCAAAACTCAAAAAACTACTCATAATATGCTGTTTATCTCCATAACTAAAAGATATTTTGTCAATTTCATCATTCGCCTCTTTCATGATTAGTATTAAATCTTTAACTAGTTCTATACACTTATTCTGTTCTTCCAAAGTAAATAAATTATTATGTGCAATTTTATGCCTAATCTTTTCTAACTCTTCCCATTTGTTTTGAAAATTATTTTCTTTGAATTTTGCCTTGAAGAATTTATTATAATTTGTTTGAATGCCTCTTTTAAAATTTTTTAGAGATTCTACTGTTTCTTCTAACTTTACTACTTTATTTATGATATCTTCCCTACTTAAATTACCCGTTGATTGAGAATGAATCAACTTTCCTAACTCGCCAAAATCAATTAGATATACTTCATTATCAATGTACTCAGAAAATATTGTTTCATTATTTTTTCTTAAATTTGTCTTTTTTTGCATCTCTGCTCCAGCAGTTAATTTCCACCACTCTGGACCTAATTTAGTTACAAAAAATTTAATCAAATACTTCCTTAAAAAAGATTCTACTTTATATATATGTGGATATAAACCTTTTGCAATAGATAGTGATATATCATCCTCTAATACATATAATGAATCAAATCCTAAAGATTTTAAATATTTCAACAACGGAATCCTAAAAGATTCCAGCTGAGAAAACTTTCCACTTACCGTTATTATGAAAACCTGTCTTAACTCTGTCGCTGACCTATCTTCACTGACATCTAATTTTTTTATGAATATTTTTATTTCTTTTTTTACATCAACCACAGCAGCTCCTTCAATTTTAGGTTCAATCCATAATTTATTATTTGACAGTAAATTATGACAAAATGCAATAGGATTTTCAATAACTACTTTCCCGTTAATATCTGTAACTAAAATCTCAAAATAATATTTTTCTGGTTTTGACTTCATAATGTTTTTATTAATTATTTACACAAACAACCCTTACATCAACCTTTTTTCCAGCTTTCTGCTTGGGTAATTTATTGTTGTTTTGATTTAAT
>JAGLJD010000006.1 GCA_023142625.1 Candidatus Parcubacteria bacterium
TTAAAAATATACCCTATAAATTTTTTGAAAAAAATAGCAAGGAGATAGCTGATAAATTATTAAATGCAGGCATAGCAAGATTAGGAAACATAGGCGCAGGATTGATAATTGAAAAAGCGGGATTAAAAGGAAAAGTTATTGGAGGGGCTAAGGTCAGTTTAGCGCACGGTAATTTTATTGTTAATATCGGCGGCGCGACAGCGGAAAATGTTATAATGCTTATTAGCATAATTAAGCAAAAAGTCCGCGCTAATTATGGAATTCAATTAGAAGAAGAGATTGAGTTAGTTGGATTTTAAAAATTTGCTTATGAAAAGAAAAAAAAGTTTTTTTATTAAAATACTGCTGTCAAATTTTTTTTTAATTTTTGTTTTATTTATTATCGCTATTTTGGGCTGGCGAATGTACGGAGAATATGAAAATAATAAACTTATTGATAATGAAATAGATGGGTTAAAGCAGGAAATAAAAGATTTAGAAAATAGCAGCGAAGAATTTAGCAAATTGATAGAATATTTTGACAGTGATATATTTATTGAAAAAGAGGCGCGCGAAAAATTCGGTTTAAAAAAAGAGGGCGAGCAGGTGGTTGTTGTTCCGAAAGAAGCGGGAATTGATAATAAATCGCAGGATTATTTAATTAACAATAAAGAGACAAAAAAATTTTTTCCAAAATTATGGTGGGAATATTTTTTTGTTAACAATCCTAAATAATTTATGGAAGAAAAAAATACAGTTAAACAAAATAATGTCTCGGAGATGAGGCGAGCGGTTTTAGACGCTATAAGCGGTCGCGGCGAAACAAGCAATAAACATGATGCCGATGCCGAATTCGCGCGTTCTGAAAAACAGAAAGAAAACACAGCGAGCAATCCTTCTTATTTGAGCAAGGCAGAAAATAAACATGGCGGCGTTGATAAAAAAAAGAAAATTGTAAAAATCACAAAAAGAAAAAAAATTGGATTTGGAAAATGCGTGCTAATTTTTTTATCTGTTATTTTATTAATATTATTTATTTTTGGGATTGGAATATGCCGTTATGGCTGGAATGGCAATATTTCAAAAGCGCTGTTAAAATTTATCCCGTATCCGGCGGCGATTGTCGGAAGCGATCTGATTTTATATAAGGATTATGATTATATTTTGCGGACAGCTTTAAACGGAGAGCAGCATAATCAATCCGAAAGCGATCTTATAAACAAAAAAGAAGTATCTGCTAAAGTTTTAGACAGGCTGATAATAAATAAAATTATTAAAGATATTGCTTTGAAATACGAAATCAGTATTTCTGACGAAGATATAAATAGCAGTTTTACGGAATATGCGAAACAATTTAATTCAGAAGAAGAATTTATAAACACGCTAAAAGAACTCTATTTATGGGATATAAACGATTTTAAAAGCAGGATTATATATCCGATTTTATTGCAAAACAGAGTAAATAATTATATTGTCTGGTCAGATGATTTTAATCAGGACAGAATTGATTCAGCGAATAAAATATTAAATGAATTAAAGTTTGATTCTTCTGATAAAAAATTTATTGAATTGGTGAGTTTGCATAGCGAGGATTTTGCAAGCGTAAAAAATAGCGGGGACTTGGGATGGTTTGAAAAAGGAGCAATGGTGAAAGAATTTGATGACGCGGCATTTTCCTTGCAAATTGGAGAGATTAGCGAAATTGTAAGGACGCAATTCGGATTTCATATTATTAAACTTGACGGCAGAAAGGATGATAAAATAAAAGCGCGTCATATTTTAATCAAAGCGCGCGGGCTGGAAGAAGTCTTGCAGGAGAAAAAAAAGGAAATTAGAATTTGGAAATTTGTTAAGTTTTAGAATATATGCTCATAAAAGATTTTAGAGAATTAACTAAAAAAGATGTTGATATTGCTGGCGGCAAGGGCGCTTCGCTGGGCGAGATGATAAATGCTAAAATTCCAGTGCCGTCTGGATTTGTTATTTTGGCAGGCGCTTTTGACAGATTTTTAGATAAGGTTGATTTAACGCAGGAAATTGAATCTCAATTAAAAAAGGTAAATTACGATGATATAAATTCAGTTGATCGCGCGTCAAATGTTATTCGCGATTTAATCCATGACGCAAAAATGCCAAAGGATTTTAAAAAGGAAATTGTGTTTGAATTTAAAAAAATGAAATGTAAATTTGTTGCTGTCCGCTCTTCCGCCACTGCCGAAGATTCGTCAATCGCATCTTGGGCGGGAGAATTGGAAAGTTATTTAAATACAACAGAGAAAACATTATTGGAGAATGTAAAAAGATGCTGGTCGTCTCTTTTTACTCCAAGGGCGATTTTTTACCGCAAGGAAAAGAATTTGCGCAATACGCATGTGAGCGTCGCTGTTGTAATTCAAGAAATGGTTGAGTCAGAAATTTCAGGGATTGCCTTTACGGTTCATCCTGTAACTCAGGATAGAAATCAGATGATTATTGAGGCGGGCTGGGGGCTTGGCGAAGCGATTGTTTCAGGGTCAATTACGCCGGATGCTTATGTTATAAGTAAGCTAAAAGTCCAAAGTCAAAAGTCAAAAGTTGAAAACGAGTTTGAAATTTTAGATATTAATATAGCGAAACAAGAGAAGCAGATTATTAGATGTTTGCGAAAAGGCGTGAAGTGGACAGTTGTGCTAAAAAGCAAACAGGAAAAGCAAAAATTAACAGGCAAGCAGATTATTGAATTGTCTGAAATTTGCGCTAATATTGAAAAGCATTATAAAAAACCGCAGGATATAGAATGGGCATTTAAGGATAATAAATTTTATATAGTGCAGAGCAGACCGATTACTACTTTGTGAAATAATTATGAATTTAAAAAGGGGTTGTTAAGATTTTAAAAAGAGCGAGGAGTTGAAGCATTGACATTTATTTTGGTATATGCTAAAATATATATAGATATATAGTTTAGTAATATAACAAATATTTATATGCATAATGATTCTGTAAAATATATAAAAAGGAGAATATTTAAAAAAGTTGCAAATCATTTAAGCAATAAAGAGATTTCCTTAATTATCGGACCAAGGCAGGTTGGAAAAACAGTCTTACTTAAACAGCTTCAAGAATATTTAATTAAGAATAAAAGAGTTAATTCTAAGTTAATATATTATTTTAATTTAGATATTATTCAAGACAAAAAATTATTTGAAAATCAGGCTGAATTTATTGAATTTATCAAGCAAAAAAGCGTAAAGAATAAAATTTATATTTTTGTTGACGAAGCTCAAAAAGTAAAAGAAGCAGGCGTTTTTTTTAAAGGAGTTTATGATTCCTGCCTGCCTGTTAAATTAATTTTAACCGGCTCGTCTAATTTGGAGATAAGATCTAAAATTCACGAAACATTGACTGGCAGGAAAAGAGTATTTCATTTGCTGCCTTTTTCTTTTTCAGAAATTTTGAATTACAAAAATATTGATTTATATAAATTGACAGTCAATAACAGTAAAATATTTGATTATGATAAAAAGGAAATATTTAAAATATTTTTTGAATATTGCGTTTTTGGAGGATACCCGCAAGTTGTATTAGCGCAGGATTATGAAGAAAAAATTGAATTTTTAAGAGAAATTTACACTAGTTATATTGAAAAAGATATTATTGGATTTTTGCGGATTGAAAATGAGAATAATTTTAATAAGTTGGTAAAATTATTATCTGCTCAAATTAGCAATTTAATTAATGTCGCAGAGTTAAGTTCTTTGGTAAGCACAGATAGATATACTATTGATAGATATTTGATGAATTTAGAAAAAACTTTTGTTGTTTATAATTTAAAGCCATTTTTTAGCAATCCAAGGCAAGAGTTAATCAAAGCCGCTAAAGTTTATTTTATTGATAATGGATTAAGAAATTTAAGTTTAGAGAATCTTAATAGTTCGTTTATTAGCAGGGAAGATAAAGGCCAGTTGCTGGAAAATGCCGTGTTAAAAGAATTATTGTTATTGAAATATGTTAGAAATTTTAATTTAAAATTTTGGCGCTCAAAGCAAAAAGCAGAAGTTGATTTTATTATTGAACGAGGATTAGATATTTTGCCGATTGAGGTTAAATCAAATTTATTATCAGATAAATTAGAAGCCAGTTTTATAGGTTTTATTAAGCGGTATAAGCCGAAAAAAGCGTTAATTGTAAATTTAGGATACCAAGGCAAAAGAAAAATAAACGATATAGAAGTATTTTTTATTTATCCTTATGAAATTGAAAATTATATTTTATAATAGAAATGACACAGGATGTTGACGGGTGTTTAGGGGTGGAAAGTTTTATGTGGCGCAGAGTAGTCCGATTACGACTCTATAAAATTGCGGCTAAAGTTTTAAAAAGAGCGAGGAGTTGAATAATTTTAATTTTAATTTATTATAATTATGCCGCGCGGGTATCGTATAATGGCTATTATATCAGCTTCCCAAGCTGGACATACGGGTTCGATTCCCGTTACCCGCTCATCTGTTTTTCATTAGACTTGTCGCGTAATAAATTCCGTAGCGAGATTTTTAGATTTTGAGGCAATTTTTTTAAAAATTTTATAAGCTTATATAGATATATAGGCGTTAAAATTTTTGGAAAATTTGACCAAAATATGGAAATCGCAGTAGGAAGTTATTACGCGACAAGTCTATTGGCCGATGTAGCTCAGCTGGCAGAGCAATGCTCCCGTAAAGCATAGGCCGTCGGTTCAATCCCGACCATCGGCTCCAATTTCCCCAGCACTGTCTTTGCGAGGAGTGAATGGAGCG
>JAGLJD010000060.1 GCA_023142625.1 Candidatus Parcubacteria bacterium
AATATTTATATTAGTAATAATTTTTAATAAATACAATAGAAATTTCCTTCGGAAATTTTGGAGAGGTGTCCGAGTGGTTGAAGGAGCACGACTGGAAATCGTGTGGTCGTCGAAAGATGGCTCGAGGGTTCGAATCCCTCCCTCTCCGCATTTAATAAATTTGATATTGTGTTAGTTGGGCAACTAGCTTAATGGTTCGCCCCGATATCCATCGGGGCGCCCTGTCGGATGACAGGGCGAATCCATCCCTCTCCGCATTCATTTTATAAAAAGGAATTATTACGGAAGACGAATTTAGCGCTAAGAAAAAATTAATTTTTTGTTTATAAATAATTTTTTAATAACAATACTATGGACAATTTATTTTTACTTTTATTTTTAACCTCAATCATTGCATTGATTGTTGGCTTGATTAAACCAGACATTTTTATTCGCTTTCTAAAAGAGCGAGCAACACGAAAAGTTACAGTAATGATTTTTGGAATCTTTGCCTTAGTATTTTTTATTTTATTTGGAATTACGACAGAACCAACCACACAAACACCACAAGTTGCGCAAGAAAATAAAATTTCTGAAAATATTGAGGCGGATAATCAAACAGTAAAAATTGATGACGAACAAGAGAAGGAGCAAACAACAAATAAAAATGAAATTATCGAAAAGCCCAAGACCCAAAAAGAAGAAACCATATCTACAGAAATAGCAACTGCTCCTCCAAAAAAAGAGCCAGCACCTGAGACACCTGCGCCAACCCAAAAAACTAATAGGGAAAATATCCTTACAATTCTAAAAGCAAACGCTTCTTCAAAATGGGGTACCGATTATGAAATGGTTCAATATGAATATAATAATCAAGTTCAAGTATACGACTGGGTTGTAGCACAAACAAGATATCCAGATATTATGGCAAAAGCTAAAACCAAATGGAATAATGATTTTGAAATGGTGAAGTATGAATACAACAATCAAGCTGGAGCCTATGAATGGATAATATCTCAAACTGAATATCCAAACATTATGACTAATGCAAAACAAAAATGGGGTGATGATTACGAAATGATTAAATACGAATATAATAATCAGGTTGAGGCTTATAATAATTTATAAAATTTGAAATATAAGTTAAATAAGATCATTTCATGATTTCTGAAAAAAATATACAAGCTGAAAAGCAAAATTTTTCATCTGGTAAAAAGATTAAGTATTTATTAGACAATGACTATTTTTTTGTTGAAGAATTTGCTCGAAAAATTTATGAAAAAGAAAGTCTTTTTTCTATTTGGACAGAAAATAGTTATTGGTGGGAAATATATGCTTTATTATTTTGGGATATTATATTTGCTAAAATTGACGGTGTTTGGAGTCCAGAGTTTGGCGAAAATTTTCCTAACGAATATCAGGACATGCCTAGAGATTTTTTTTCTGATAATTTTTATTCAACAAGAAAAAGCCTATTAAAAAATAAATTAAAAGAACTTGTAAATATTGATATAAAAGAAGTTTTAGTTAATTCATATAAAAATAATTTTAAAAAATATTGTAGACCTATTGAAAACTGGGATAAATTTTCAATAGATCAGTTGTGTATTGCTGTTGATGTAATGGAAAAGGATAAATTATTAAGCATCATAGAAAGATTATTCAAAAATTTTAGTTATAATAGATCAGGACTTCCAGACTTATTTGTTTATTCAAAAGATAAATATTTTTTTGCAGAAGTAAAGAGCGAAAAAGACAAAATTTCAACCAAACAAATGGAATGGCACTCTTTTTTGTCCGATGAACTTAATATTGATGTTGAAATATTTTCAGTCAATAAAAATGAGAAAAATAGAAATGAAAAAGGTAAAAGAAAAATCAAAATATCATTCGGTAAATCTACTTCAAAAAAAAGAGAGAAAGCAATAATTTTTATAGAAAAACAGAAAACATTTGAAAAAATAGAAGAAAAAGGTGACACTATTTACTCCGCTTATTTTGATATTGAGAATATAGAAAATTTATACACCATGCTTGACTATACAAGTGGTTGGAAAACACAAAATATAGAGATAGACGGAAAGCCTATACGCTCAACTATGCTTCGTAATGGTTTGTGGTGTTATAAAGAAAAAGTCAAAACAGGTAAATCTTTAGATTATTGTCGCACAAACGAATGGGACGGTAACATAAACAAATTTGGATGTAAAAATTTTTACTTTAATGAGTTTAAACAAAATTCTTGGCGAGAATATGGATATATTAACACCCAAAGCGGTGAGTGGATTTTTAATAAAGATAAAATAAAAAAAGAGATAGATCGTCAATTTCAGCAGTTAAGAATTTGCCCAATTTTCAAACCTGATAAAATACTAAAATTGTTTGAAAATATACCTGATAGAGTAAATCCAAAAAAAGATACATCATGGTCTTTCGTTGATAATAATTTGAATAATTGGGTTTGGAAAAATGGAAAATGGCAGACTGACTGGGACGATGAAAAATTTCCTGGATATTCTATGATGGTGGGCATAGAGAGAAATAACAAGAAACATCAAAAAATATCTAATACTATCAATATTAAAGTGCAATCAGAAATTAAAGAAAAAAAGAAAGGTTTTTGGAAAAGTTTAAATGAAGGTCTTGTTGATTTTGATTTATTTTAGACAACTATTATCTAAAATACTATTTAGCCATATTTCAACATCGTCCCTCCCTCTCCGCAGTTCATTTTTATCTTGACAAAAACAAAAAATTTATTCATAATAATTTATATAGCGTAGGCGATCTGCGGTTTTTTATTTTTTTTGAAATTCCTATGAGCAGAAAAGAAAACAATTGGTGGCAGCCGGGAATTGAACTTTTTTTGAAACTGTCAGGATGGATTGCCGTTCCGATTATAGCGGCTATTTTCTTTGGAAAGTGGCTGGATGATAAGTATGGCACAGAGCCAAAACTGTTTTTATTGTCCGTTTTTATTGCGTTTATAATTTCCAATGTCGGAATTGTTTATAACGCTATTAAGGCGATGAAAGATTTAGATAATTTAAGTAAAAACAAGGAAGATGAGCCAGACAGCAAGCAGCGTGGAACAAAATAACAGCGAACATCAAGAAATTCTTCATGAAACAACCCTGTTTGCCGAGCCGATTTTTCATTTTAAGCATTTTACAATTACGAATTCTTTGTTTGTAAGTTGGGTGGTTGTTTTTTTAATAATAGCGATTTCCATATTTATTAAAAAAAGGATAAAAAAAGTCCCGCGCGGCGCGCAGAATGTTGCCGAAGTTGTAATTGAAAAAGCGATTGAACTGTGCGACAGCGTGACCAACTCAAGAAAAAAATCGCTGAAAATATTTCCTCTTGTATTCGCTTTTTTTATATTTATCCTGTTAAATAATTGGTTTGGATTGCTGCCCGGAGTAGGATCAATCGGTTTTATTGAAGAGCATAATGGACATAATATGTTTATCCCTTTTTTGCGAGGCGGAACAGCCGATCTTAACACAACTTTAGCTTTATCGCTAATTGCTATTATTGGAACTCATCTGTTAGGCATAGTGACGATAGGGCTTTGGAGCCATATCAATAAATTTATAAATATTAACGCTTTATTGGCGGTTCCGAAAAAAATTATAAAAGACCCGAGCATTCTTTTAATTAATCCGATTAAATTTTTTGTCGGCATAGTTGAAATAATAGGGGAGATCGCAAAAGTAGCGTCGCTTTCTTTCAGGCTGTTTGGCAATATATTCGCAGGAGAAGTTTTATTGATTTCAATGGCGGCAATTTGTTCGTTTTTACTGCCGATCCCGTTTATATTTTTAGAGATAATCGTCGGATTAATTCAAGCGTTGATTTTTGCGATGCTGACTTTGGTTTTTGCGTCTATTAGCATGTCAGAAGAGCATTAGATAGATTATTAGTCAACTATTTGTCTTTGCGAGGAATGAAGTGGAGAGATAGCGAAACGAAATGACGAAGCAATCCCATTACTAAGCAGAAGGAGTTATGATTATAGTTTTTTTTGCTCAGTAATGAGATTGCTTCGCTC
>JAGLJD010000061.1 GCA_023142625.1 Candidatus Parcubacteria bacterium
CAAATCCTTCAATTTCAACTTTCCTCTGCTTGGTTGGCTGTTTGAGCGATTTCCAAATGCGTTCCCGATACTAAGACACATGCTAGGGCTATAAACCAAAACCCTCTCTTCTTTTCTTTTTGTTACAGATGTTGCAATAAAATTCTTATTGGGAATATTTAAATAACCTAATAATATATAACATAGTGTAGATTTATATTTTTGGGAGGTAAAAAAATGAAAAATATAGTTAAAAATTTTCTAATAGTCTTTTGCGTTTTTTTAATGATTGCAGGTCTTATCAGCATCTACTCAGAAGAGCAGGAAAAAATAGAAAAAGTCGGGATTGAAAAACTGATTCAGGAAGTAAAAAATGAGCAAATTAAAGACATTATAATAGAGGGGGATGTTCTGCAAGTCACCCTGCGATCAGGAAAAAAACAGGAAGTAAAAAAAGAGATGTCTGAATCGCTATTTTCTCTGTTTAAAAATCTGGAAATTCCTGTTGAAAAAATTGAAAAAATCAATATCTCGGTCAAAGAAGAGTCTGGCTGGGGTTTTTGGGCGGGAAACATCCTGCCGTTTCTGCTGCCATTTCTGCTAATCGGATTTTTTATTTTTATAATGATGAAACAGGTACAGGGAATGAACACCCGAGCGATGATGTTCGGGCAGAGCCGCGCCAAAGAAACAAAAAAAGATGTTAAAAAAATTTCGTTTAAGGATGTCGCGGGCGCGAAAGAAGCAAAAGAAGAACTTTTTGAAATAGTTGAATTTTTAAAAGAGCCGAAAAAATTCACGGACTTGGGCGCTAAAATCCCAAAGGGCGTCTTGCTGCTCGGACCTCCGGGTGTAGGAAAAACTCTGTTGGCTCGCGCCGTGTCCGGGGAAGCCGGAGTTCCGTTTTTTCATATTTCAGGATCTGAATTTGTTGAAATGTTTGTCGGAGTAGGAGCATCTCGCGCAAGAGACCTTTTCAGCAAGGCGAAAAAAAACGCGCCGTCAATTCTGTTTATTGATGAAATTGACGCGGTAGGACGGCGACGCGGCGCAGGGCTTGGAGGTTCGCATGACGAGCGCGAACAGACTTTAAACCAAATATTAGTGGAAATGGACGGCTTTGACCAAAATACGAATGTAATTGTCTTGGCGGCGACAAATCGTCCTGATGTTTTAGACCCCGCGCTATTGCGCCCCGGTCGCTTTGATCGGCGGGTAATGCTGGACTTGCCTGATATAAGAGAGAGGGAGGCTATTTTAAAACTTTACTCCTATAAAAAGCCGCTTGACAAAAATGTGCCATTAAGAATGATTGCCGAAAGAACGCCTGGATTTTCCGGCGCTGATTTAGAAAATTTATTAAACGAAGCGGCTATTTTAACAGCGCGCCGCGGCAAAAAAACAATAGGCAAAAACGAAGTTTTTGAAAGCGTTGAAAGGGTCTTATTAGGTCCTGAACGGAAAAGCCATATTTTAAACAAAGAAGAGAAAAAGATTACTGCCTATCATGAAGCAGGGCATGCGCTGGTTTCTAAAATGCTGCCAAACACAGATCCTGTGCATAAAGTTTCAATTATTTCCCGCGGGCGAGCCGCCGGTTACACGCTCAAACTGCCGAGCGAAGACAGAAAACTCGGAACCCGCTCTAAATTTATTGAAGAACTGGCTGTTTTATTGGCTGGCTATATCGCTGAGAAATTGCGTTTCGGCGAAGTGACGACAGGCGCTACAAGCGATTTGCGGCAAGCTACAAGTTTAGCAAAAAAACTAATAACGGAATTCGGCATGGCAAAAAATCTGCCGCCTCGCACTTACGGCAACGCCGATGAGATGGTTTTTCTGGGGCGCGAGATACACGAGCAGAGGGATTATAGCGAAAAAACCGCGGAGCAGATTGATCAAGAGATAGCCGATTTTATCAGGGATGCCTGTAATTTGGCTGAAAAAATTATTAAGGGAAATAAAGAAAAATCAGAAGAGATTGTTAAAATTTTACTTGAAAAGGAGACAATAGAAAAAGAAGAATTTGACAAACTGTTCGCGTAAAAAAATTTTAAAAATAAAAAAACAAGATATTAATATCTTGTTTTTTTGATTCTATACCCTAAATTACGCATAACGCTGAATGCGTCAGTTGTGTATTTTAAGCAATACGCTTTTTTATTAAACTAATTAAATCTTTCTCATTATTATAAATTCCATGTCTTGATAAAATTAAAAATATAAAATCTCCATTTTCTAATAATTGAAAAATCAATCTATACCCATTTGATTTGCCGCATTTTTCTTGAAGCGGCACAATTCTTGCTTTATATATTTTATGACGCCCAAACATAGGATATAATTTGATGCCAGGAGTTTCGCTTAATCCTTTTAAACAAAAAAGGCGTTCCCATGCCTCTAATGATTTTTTTGACGCTGGAAAACGCTTTAAGCTCTTATAATCTTTATTGATCTCATCATGATATATAATTTGCATAATATTTTTTAATCTTTATCCATTTCACCGTATTTATTGCGATAGTATGCAAGATTATAATCAATTATTTCATCTGGTTTTGTAGCGATCCATGGCGCTTCGCCATGACTAGCATTTTTCATTTCAGCACCAGAAAATTTTTCCCATTTGTTAGCTATTTCGTCCATCATCATTAATTCTTCTTTTGAAAAAAATTTTAAATCAAAATTTTTTAATGTTTCTATATGTTGTTGATCATTATAGCCAATGCCGATCTTTCGTCTTGATATCTTTATATCATCACCGCTCATTTGTTTTATCATTCTTTCAGCCATTCGCGGCACTGGTCCTTTTTGCCAACGCAAATATTTATCGCCTGTTATTGATTTTCCATATTTTTCAAAAAAATCAAAATCAAGAAAATATAATAATTTCATCATTTTCAATTTTCCAAGCGTTCCGTTTCTAATTTTATTCGCAAAGAATAAAATTATATTATAATATTTTTTTTCGTTTATTTTGTTCATATATTTTATTATAGCACAAAATTATATTTTTGCGATTACTAATGTTATACTTAATATTCACTGTCAATTTTATTTAATTTCCCCGATGACAATTTTTCTAATATTATTTTCGTTGGTTCCATAGTTCCCGCCCCAGTTTGAAAAACTGGAGCTGGACTGTGGAACCTTAATGTAAAGTTTATTCAATTTCGTCGACATCTATTTTTCTAACATCGCTATTCGTAATTCATAATCCTAATTCGCGCATTATTCTGAACGCGTCTGACGGGCGGTTGAGATAATATCCTTTTAGATTATTCGGATTGATATAATACGCTTCGCCGTTGTTTTCAACATCCAGCATTATTTTGCCTAAAATATGATTTGGAATTATTTTTTTAATTTTTCAAATACTTCTTTAACTCCCATTTCTGAAAGTTTTTTTCTATAATCAAGGCCTATATCATTATTATCTAAATACGATTTTGACTCTTTAATTTTATTGATTATTTCGTCAATTGATTTAAAAAAAATATCGGTACCTGCTTTTATTTTTTTATCTTGAAAATTTACATCATTGTGAGCTAAAAATTTGTTTCTTTGTTTTATTCTTGTAATAAAATTTTTCCTTTTAATCTGTCGGTTAATCTTTCAGCATTAGAAAAATCAACAGGCATAAATCCTAAAATAAAAAGCAAAATTAAAAAAATTGTAAATTGTTTTTTCATAAAATTATGATTATCTTAAAATTATATCATTTTTACCAAAAAAGGCTCGCCGTGCTGGCGACACCCTTTCGGGCATCCAATACCCTTTCGGATATTGACGACACAATCGAACCAGACGGAAAGCCGTCTCTGCGATCGTGTCGTTTTTAAACCATACCTCAAACAAAAAATTCAAGGGTTAGGCTTGCCCCGTTAGTTTTTATATCTAATGGGGTTATTTGATTGTTGGTTGTAATATAACAAAAAATATAAAAAAGTCAATAAAAAAACCGCTAGGATTATTCCAGCGGTTTTTTTATCATTTTAATTTAATTTTAATAATTAGACCTGCTGCATAATAAGTTGCGTAGCGAGATTTTCAGATTTTGAGGCAAATTTTTCAAAAATTTTATAAGCTTATGTTGATATATAGGCGTTAAAATTTTTGGAAAATTTGACCGAAATATGGAAATCGCAGTAGTAAATTATTATGCAGCAGGTCTATTATTGCAAAAAAACTTCAACTGGCAATGACTTAATAGGAGTATTTCCATGCTTTAAAAAATTCAACTTCTCAAATCCTATTACTTTACCTTTCTTATCCTTGTTTAAAATAACCTCATCGCCAGTTTCTTCAGAAATAAATTCTTTTTTGGGATCTTCAAACCAAACATTCAACGAATTGCCAAACGAATCATAATAAATTTTAATTGCCTTTAATTTTTGCTCTTTTATTTTTTCCATATTTGTTTTCCTTCTTTAATTTTATTAGTTATATAAACAGTTATAATAAAGCCATTTCCGTTTTCATGTCTTACGACAACGCATAAATAATTTTTACAATATT
>JAGLJD010000062.1 GCA_023142625.1 Candidatus Parcubacteria bacterium
GACGAAGCAATCTCGTTAATGTCCGCATAAATTATGCAAAGTAAAGATTTGTTCGTTCGGTAATGGGATTGCTTCGTCGGCTATCGCCTCCTCGCAAAGACAAAAAAAAGAAAACTCTGCTCTTAAAAACAATGAAATTATAATATTTTTAAATTTGTAAAAAAATAGATAAAATTTAATTTTTTATGAAATACAAGCGGATACTTTTAAAAATTTCAGGCGAGATGTTTGCCGGCAAAAAAGATGCTGGCATTGATTTTGACGCGATTAAAATCGTTGCTCGCGAAATAGCCGGGATTTACAAATTAGGAGCTCAGGTAGCGATTGTCGTCGGCGGAGGAAATATTTTTCGCGGACGATTTGTCAGAGACAGGGAGATTGACAGAGCCACAGCGGATTATATGGGAATGGTTTCAACAATGCCGAACGCTTTGGCTTTGCAGGGTATTTTAGAGCGTGAAGAAAAAATTGACATTAGGGTTCAGTCAGCTATTACAATGATGGAAGTTTCAGAGCCGTATATCAGGAGGCGCGGAATCAGGCATTTAGAAAAAAACAGGATTGTTATTTTAGCGTGCGGATCTGGAAATCCTTATTTTACGACAGACACAGCCGCGGCTTTAAGGGCGTTAGAACTGCGCTGTGATGTAATTTTAAAAATAACAAAGGTTGACGGTGTCTATTCATCAGATCCTAAAAAAGACAAAAAGGCGAAGAAATTTGAGAAACTTTCGTTTAAACAGGCGCTAATGAAAAATTTACGGATAATGGATTTAACCGCTTTTACTCTTTGTATGGATAATAATTTGCCAATTTTAGTTTTTAAATTTGACAAAGGAAATTTAGAAAAGGCTGTTCAAGGAAAAAAAATTGGGACATTAATTTATTGAAACATTTAAACACCCTAACATTTAAACACCTAAACATTTTTTAAATTTTTGTTATCGTGTTGTTCTGTTATCGTGTTAATATAATATTATATGCAAATTGCCGAAGTTCAATTTTATCCATGGGATAAAGTCTATGATTTTAATATAGGCAGCAACGATATTAATATTAAGGATAAAGTGGTAGTGCAGACAGAAATAGGGACAGAACTTGGGGAAGTTAAAAATATCAAAAATAGCGATAAAAGCCTGATGGATATTGATAGGATTAAAACAATATTAAGAAAAGCGAATAAAATTGATTTGCAAAAAATTAACGAAAAACAAGAAAAGGCAAAAAAAACAATAAAATATTGCAAACAGATTGTAGAAGAATGCAATTTGCCGATTAAAATAGCAAACGCGTATCTTTCTTTTGATAATAGCCGCCTTCTTTTTGTGTTTACAGCAGAAGGCAGAATTGATTTTAGGGAATTGGTTAAGAAATTAACCAAACATTTCCAAAAATCTATTAGAATGCAGCAGATCGGAACAAGAGATGAAGCAAGAACGGCTGGAGGATTAGGGTTTTGCGGCAGAGAATTTTGCTGTATGAGAATGCTTAAAAAGATTGATAATATTCATTCAGATTTAGTAAGATTGCAGCAACTGGAAAATAAAGCGTCTGAGCGGGTGTCTGGATGTTGCGGCAGGCTGTTATGCTGCCTGTCTTATGAGCAGGAAGCGTATAAAGAATGCTTGGAGGGCATGCCAAAAATAGGCGACATTGTAAAATATGGCAGAAAAAAAGCAACGGTTATAGGGATGCAAATCTTAAGCAGAACAGTTAAAATTAGAGACAGGGAAAAGAATATTACTATAGTGCCTGTTGATAAAATCCAACAAATAAATTAAAAAATGTTTTTATTCTGAGATAGCTCAATTGGTAGAGCAACTGGCTGTTAACCAGTAGGTTGTGGGTTCGAGTCCCACTCTCAGAGCCAAGATAATTTTATTCATAAAAAAATTATTGTCAATATATTTATTTGGTAATAATTTTATAAATATTTATATGGCAAAAAGAAATACGGGGACAGGAAATAGAAAAAAATCTCATTCTCACAAAACAGCAAAACGGCTTGAAATAAAGCGGCTTATGCTTGAAGAAAAGGCTAATAAAAAAAAGTGTAAATAAAATTTATTACAATTTTTAAACAACCTATTCTGAATGGGTTGTTTTTTTGTTTTGCAATAATTTTAAAAATCAGGCTAATAAAATTAATTAGACCCACTGAATAATAAGTTGCGTAGCGAGATTTTTAGATTTTGAGGCAAATTTTTTAAAAATTTTATAAGCTTATATAGACATATAGGCGTTAAAATTTTTGGAAAATTTGACCGAAATATGGAAATCGCAGTAGTAAATTATTATGCAGTAGGTCTATTAATAACCCCGCAGCGAGTTGGCGAGGAGTATCTACGATTCAACAATAAAAGCGTGATAATAGTTTGCGTAAAAGAATTAATTTTGTTAAAATAAATAAAAAAATTAAATCATTATTTAAATACTGATTTAAATCAGTATTTCGCCGTTAGAGGCGGACAGGTAAAAATATGGCGAGAAGAAGATTAAAGGATAAAAATATCCGTAAAATTTTTAAAAGCGGTGATAGTTACGCGGTTACTATTCCAATTGAAATAGTTAGAGAATTAAAATGGAGAGAAAAACAA
>JAGLJD010000063.1 GCA_023142625.1 Candidatus Parcubacteria bacterium
CTACTTGTAAATATTCCACAACCCCGAACATACCATACGCTTCAATAACAAACACATTTTCAACAACAGGAGGAACATCCCATTCCCAATCAATCACAGGGCTACAAAACGACAACACATATAATTATTATGTCCGCTGTATTGACGCGGCAGGCAATCCTAACACGAACGATTACTTAATTACTTTTTCAGTGGAAGAAAGTGACGGCGGAGGTTCCGATCTCACTCCTCCCACCGGCTCTATCTCTATCAATAGCGAAGACGCAACAACTAATTCTCAAAATGTTAATCTTTCCATCTCCGCTTCTGACTCATCAGGCGTCACAGAGATGAAAATCTCAAACACGAATGATTTCAGTTCAACTATTGCAGAAGCATACGGCACCGTTAAATCATGGGCGCTCTCCGCAGGAGACGGATTAAAAACAGTTTACGCTTGGTTTAAAGATACGATCGGCAACTGGAACACAACTCCGTATTCAGATACGATTTCATTGGACACAAGCGGAGATGATGATGATGGCGGAGGTGGTGGCGGTGGCGGAGGCGGAGGCGGCGATATCTCCGACACAACTCCTCCCTCCCAGCCCTCTGAATTCGCAGCAACTCCGGCGGACTCTCAAATCATTCTTGCTTGGAATAATCCAACAGACACTGACTTCGTCCGCGTTAAAATATTAAGAAAAGAAGGAAGCGCTCCGGCTTCCCATAATGATTCCACAGCCCTAATTGTCTATGAAGGAACAAATGAAGAATACACGGACATTGAATTAGACAATGATATTATTTATTATTATTCAATCTTCGCTTATGACGAAAAGCCAAACTATTCAAGCATTTTAACTATATCATCTCAACCGACAGAAGGAGAGGCGCCAGTTGAAAATTCTAAAACGCCCCAATCAATATGCTTCGGTTTTGAACCGGCCAGTTTGTTTGGCTTGGACAGCGAAATGGTGGAATGCATCAGCCTGAGAGAAGCGAAAATAGCGCATGAACATAATCAATTTGTGGCATTAGATAATATTACTATGCCTATTTATGAAAAAATTATTATACAAGGACAAGAAAACATAGTTGAACAGGATAAATGTTCCATTGCTTTTTTTATCCATCACGGCACCCCTGCCACTGTAATGTTAGGGTCGGGCGAAAGAGCGGGCGTGATCAATTCGTATAAGTCCGCTTTTGGAAAACTGCCCGCAGCGGAAAGCGAATGGCAGGATGTTATTAAAATAGCCAACGGCAGATGGCCGAGCGAAAAAAGCGAAGAAGCGGAAAGCAAGGCAAAGCAAGAATTCAAAACTGTTTATTTAAGAGATTCTAATATGGACAGCCCGAACGACAACGCGGCGGTCACAGTCATTGCTTACGGGCTGCGTCCGGCAAACAGAAATATGGATTCAGAAAAAGCCGGCATCAGGATTTTTAGGAGTATTTATGGGTATGATCCGGAAAACGCGGTTAATTGGGATATCGTGAGGGCGATTGCTTATTCCGGGTCAGAGAGGTAAAACAAAACGCGCAATATGTGATAATTGCGCGTTAAAATAATTATAATATTTTTTTCGCTGTTTTTACTCTAAAATCTTCCTTTTGCGGGTAATTAGGTAATAAATAGTTATAGAAGCGACTACTGTGAGAATTCCTGTTAAATTCAAAAACAGATCATTGGCCGTATCTGTCCCCGGACCCAGGCGATTAGTATGAAAAAAAACATCTTCTAAATATTCTTCAACTTCATAAATCGCCGACAAGCTCATAGCGCCTGTTGCGGCAAGCAATAATGATAACTTAAGCCGCCCTGTTTTTAGCAGCAAGCTGAATCTAAATCTATCAATCCAAAAAGCGCTCACAACTATAAATAGAGTAAAGCAAACGACAGCGCTAATGAAAAAATGCGCAAACTGATCCCACCAATTATACCTGCTGTAAAAATGAAAAAAGTCGCCGAAAGCGTCTAAACTTAAACCTGCCGTTACAATAAGCCAAATTGACCAATGAAGGTAATTTCCTTTTAACTGCTTATACTTATGGGCGACAAATTCCAATAAAATTAAACTTGCTGTTGAAGTAATTACTAACCCGAGCCATGTGAACTGCGTGCTAAACCGCAAAATTTTTGAATAGTTCAACAGTTCAAAAATAATCAGTCCGGCGAAAATAAAACGAAAAAAATTAATTATAATTAACTCTTTTTTTTCTTTATGGAGTTTAAAAAAATTCATAGTTTTTTATCTTACTACATTATTGTCCTGAATTTAAAAATCGCGGATTTCCGCTTTGAATCTATTTCTTAAATGGCTCACCAATTTTCCCTGCAAATCGTCAACCTCTTCTGAAACAAGAGTTCTGCTTGCTTGATAAATAATATGAAAAGCTAAGCTTTTTTTACCGTCTCCTAATTTTCCGCCAACGAATTCATCAAACAGTTCAACGCTCCTTATGTCTTTATTAAATTTTAAAATCTCTTTTCTAATGTCGCTATACGGCAATTTCGCGCCAATAACAAAAGCGAGATCGCGGACGACAGGCGGATATTTTTCGCTTTTCTTGTATTTTTTACTCCCTGCTTTTTCTATTTCGCGGAATAGTTTTTTTAAGTTAATTTCAGTAAAAACGGCATCTTTTTTAATCCCTATATTTTTAGCCGTTGCGCTTTTTAAAACATTTATTAAGCCTATTTCTGTTTTCCCGACTTTAATTTGCGCGGCAAACTTTTTATCCGCCCAATTTGCGGCATTTTTTGCTTGTCCAAAACTTGCGGTTAAATCAAATTGCGACAATAAACATTCAATAATCCCTTTTGTTTCTTTAAACAAATCTGCTTTTTCGCCGCCTGCCAAAACAACCCCCAGCATTTTTTCCTGCCTCGGCAATTTTTCCCTATTTTTGCTGTCTTTATAAATTTCGCCGTCTTCTGAAAAATAAATGCTGCCGATTTCAAACAAACGAATTTCATTAAAATTCGCCTGATTGGTTTTTATGTTTTCAATTAAATTAACTGCTAAATCCTGCCTTAACATTGTCTGGCGGCTTGAAATCGGATTTGCCAGCCTAATATAATTTGAAAAATCGATTCCTAATTTTGTTAATTGCTTTTCGCCTGCGAATGAATAATTATAAACTTCTGACAAAGCAGGCGCTCCAGCCAAAATATTTTTAATTTTTCTCTCTAAAATTTGTTCCTGCTGAATCAGAGGCGCTTTTATTTCCGCTCGCGGCATTTTTAACTTTAAATTATCATAACCGTAAATCCTCACAATTTCCTCAACTAAATCTTCAGAGATTGTTATATCGCGTCCAGCGCGCCAGCTCGGAATTTCAACGATTAAAATATTTTTCTGATTTTTATCTTTTTTAATTTTAAATCCTAAACTTGTTAAAATTTCAATAACTTTTTTTTCTGTAATATCAACTCCTATTTTTTTGTCCAGCCATTCTAAATTTAATTTAATAATTTTTAAGCTTTCTTTAAATTGTTTTTTGTCAATTAAGTAGCTGGCGATTTTCGCTTGCGGGCAAATCTCTTTTATCAATTCAACCGCGCGCGCGATCGCAATTTCACACAAATTTGGATCAAGCCCTTTTTCAAATCGCATTGAAGATTCTGTCCGAGTTCCGATTTTTTGCGATGTTTTTCTTATTGATAAAAAATCAAAATTCGCGGATTCAATAATTACCGAATCTGTTTTTTCTGTAATTCCACTGACCGCTCCGCCAATCACGCCCGCAATCGCAATCGGCTTTTTGCCGTCCGCGATAACTAAAATTTCTTTATCTAATTCTTTTTTCTCTCCGTCTAA
>JAGLJD010000064.1 GCA_023142625.1 Candidatus Parcubacteria bacterium
AATAGCGATAAAAAAAACAGCCGGCGACTGATTAGGCGCATCGAACTACTAAAGCAAAATAAAGGCAAGCAATTTCAAAAAAACAAGGTATCTAAGCCAAAATACGATTTTTTAATTATCGGCCTATCGTTGCCAAAAAATGAACTGAACAAAAAAATTGATCAGCGGATGAAAAAATGGCTTGAACTGGAAAACCTGCTTGGAGAAATTGAAAATTTGCGCGATCAAGGCGTTAGTTGGAAAAAATTAAATGAATTCGGATTAGAATATAGATTAGTAAGCCATTATTTACGCGAAAAAATCGATTTTCAAGAGATGAAAAAAACTTTATCGCGCGATCTTAAAAAATTCGCCAAACGGCAAATGACTTGGTTTAAAAGATGGGAAAAGCAAGGAGCGAAAATACATTGGATAAAAAACGAAAATGAAACGAAAAAATTGATTAAAAAATTTCTGTAAAAAAATTAAGTCTTTAAAAAAGCAGGACATATTTCATATCGCCTAAATTTTTCACCCGTCCTCCTATTTCAAGCATAGAAAGCGTTGAACTGACGGCTGATAAATCCATTCCTGAACGTTTTGCCAACTGATCAATATGAATCGGATCGCTGCTTAAAAATTTTAGCAGCGTTTTTTCATCTTGCGACAGCGGCAAAACCTGCTGAACTCTCTCCTTGCGGCTTCTGCTATTTTCCAAATTCAACTCTGTTAAAATATCGCTGCAATCGGTTATCAGTTTAGCGTTGCCTTTTTTAATTAAATCATTAGTTCCTTCGGAATTTTTGCTGTAAATATTTCCGGGCAAGGCAAAAACTTTTCGCTTTTGATCTCTTGCATATTCCGCTGTGATTAGCGCGCCAGACTTTAGCGGCGCTTCAATAATCAAAACACCGATGCTTAACCCTGAAATTATTCTATTCCGTCCTGGAAAATTATAATGAAACGGTTCGGTTCCGGGCGGATATTCTGAAATTACCGCTCCGCCAGATGATATTATTTTTTCCGCAAGCGCTCGGTTCGGCTGCGGATAAAAATTTTGTTGGTCAAGCCCCGACCCTAAAACTGCGGCTGTAATGCCGCCTAATTCTACCGCCGCGTTATGCGATATAGCGTCAATTCCGAGCGCCAATCCGCTTGCGATTCCCAATCCGCTTTTAACTAAATCAGAGCTAATTTGATAGGCTGCTTGCCGCCCGTAAGGGCTTGTTTTGCGCGTGCCGACAACCGCGAGCAGCGGATTATCAACAGACCGCAAATCCCCCTTATAATAAAGCAAACAAGGCGGGTTTTTTATTTTTTTAAGCAGGCGCGGATAATCATCGTCTATAATCGCGGATATTTTGATTTTTTCAGCGGCTAATTTTTCTAATTCTTGATCAATATCTGTTTTCTCTTTATAGGCGATAAACTCCTGAGCGATCATCTCTTCAAGATCTGCATTTAATAGTTCTGCTAAATCCGCATTCCAGATAAATTCTGCTTCCTTAAAATAAGCGATCAATTTTTTAAATCTTGCCGAGGTTATTTTTTTAAAGGCCAAAATAGCCGCCCAATACTTGGTATCTCTTGACATTTTTTAATAGTGTGTTATAGTATAATATCGTATTTAAAAATAGTTGGTTTATATTTTTCTATTTGCCAGCGGCGTATCTTAAAGCCTCTTCCCTCCTTGGCTGATAGATTGCCTGAAAAGCTCTAGGGTTGCGGGATGTTTTCTGTTAATTCTAGGCGCTGGCGAATAGTAAAATATAAATCAATTTTTCAAACAGTTTTATATTATCATATTTAATTTAAAAATAAAAATAAATTTAAAAAAACGCCATTTGCAATATCGCAAACAAGCGTTTTAAAATCACTTTTTAAAAGGAGGCTAAAATGATAACGGAAACTGAAACAAAGTACACAATACAAGAAATAAAAATTTCTGGAGACAGGCTAATTGCTGTAGTTCAGCAAACAAAAGAAAAAATTGCTAAAATAATTTTTACCGAATGCAGCAAGGTTCAAATATTATACAAAAAAGTAAAAAGGCCTATCATGACAATAGTAGAAGAGAAAGAAAAGTTTTGGTCGTCAGAAACATGCAAAGACATTGTCAATAAATCCGTAAAAAAAATAAAACTTGAGTTACCAATAGGATATAAAATCCTATTGTGAAAAAGAAAAATTAACAAATAAGCCGCCAGGTTGACATAACTGGCGGTTTTCCTTTTTAATTTTAATTCTTGATTCTTATAAATTACAAATATTGTCTCACTCTGAATTCCGTCCAGAGGATGGTCAGCCTCTGGCTGATATTTCAGGGTCTGTGCTTGTGGTTCGCTATATTATTTGGTAGGGGCTGGTCGCGACCCGCGCCTACCAAACATAAAATCAAAATTTGTTTATCTAATTATAATTTAGCGATAAGTAATGACAGATTCTGAAACAAGTTCAGAATGACATGATTTGTTCATTTCGTGATTTAAAATAATTTAATTAACTACCAAAACTGTCTGCGATTTCTTGCGCTGCTTTTTGAGCTAACCCTGTTTTTTCACGGAATTCTAATCCTCTTTCCTTTAACGCTCCAGCCATATTTCCGCCTATGACGCCAGCGGCGAAAATATTAACTCCTTTGTCAGCAAGCATTTTTGCGACAGCAAACCCAGCGCCTCCTCCGCCCACCGCGAAAGGATTGGAAATTGTTTCAAGCAATTCTCCTTTTTCATTAAAAATCAAATAGTAGGGAGCCCTGCCGGCGCGTCCGCTAATCTCCGCGTCTTCTTTTTTTTCAATTGTAGCAATTGCAATTTTCATAATTTTTTTTAATTACTTTAATTTAAGGAGTTTCTCGACAAAAACTCCGTTGATTATGGAAAACAAAATCATATAAAAAGTAAGCATGACCGTAAAGGGCAGTCCGAAATAATATATCATCATCGGCAGCATAGGAATTTTAACAGCCCGATTATAAAGAAATACCGCGATAAAACTGTCTTTCATTCCTTTCTCTTTTAAGTCGGCAAGGAGCGGATACCACATATAAATCGGTCCTGACGATAAGATGCCGCCGACAACCGCTATAAGCCACCCCTTAATTCCAGCGCTTTCTCCGACAAATCTGCTTATCTTTTTGGAATCAAGAAAAAAATTTGAAAGGAACATAAATGCTATCACTAGCAAAAAAACTGGAATAATATTTTTAAAAATAAAGACTGATTCTAATAACGCTCTTCGCGCTAAGGCAAAGTCAGCTGCCAGCGCGATTAAATAGATTATAGCGACGATTATTAAAAAAATCCATTTCCCGCTAATTTTTTCTAATATTCTGTTTATCATATATCTATAGAAGCGGCGATTAAAACCGCGATTATAATCGCCATAAAAAAACTTACAACATTCCTAATAATCGCAAATCTTTTGCCAAGCATCAAAGATTCCGCCGGCAACTGTATCACGCCAACCGTAACCCATGCCAATATAAAAGCCGTTACCGCGAGTAAACTCACGCCTTGTTTTAAAAATTCATCTCCTAAAATATAACTTGTGATCGGATTTCCTCCTGATACGCTTCCGATCAGCGCTCCAAGCAATGGGTCTGTAAATCTGTTTCCGCTAAAAACGGTTGAGTAAAATGTTTGAGGAATAGCAACGATAACAAATCCTAAAAGAAATATGACGCCAAAAATAATCGGAAAAAATTGCTTAAAGCTATTTAATGTTTTTAGAAAAGCGTCTTTCATAAAAAATTCAGAACCTTTAATTATTTTATTTATATTATCACATTTAAAGAAAAAATAAAATTAAAATGCTGATATTTTAAAATATCAGCATTTTTTATCCTTAATTCTTAATTTTACTCTTGCGGGCGACCTTATTCCTAATCCTCCTCTTTATATCTCTTTAATAAACAAGACAATACTGGCGGGGCGATGAGCGTTGTTAAAATTACCATAGCGATAATAACCGAAAATACTTCGTCGGAAATAACGCCTAAGGATTTGCCGATATTTCCAAAAATCAAGCCGACCTCGCCTCTCGGCACCATCGCAAAACCGACTATCCATTTATTATATTTTTTAGGCAAAAACATTCCCGAGACAACCTTTCCGATAACAGCTATAACCGTTACTAATAAAGCGATTAACAAAATTTTCGGATCAAAAAAAGTTTCCAGCTTTACCTGTAATCCTGTATAAACAAAAAACAGCGGGACGAACACGAAAGCGATATTTTCTATCAAATCTTCCACATGCTTGCGAGAATGCTTTTCTATGATCTCGTTTAGCGCTTTATTAACGCCATTGCCGTCTCTGCTTGCCATCCAATCTTTTATATCCCTCACTAATCTGTAATTTTTAAACCCTTTAAAATGAACATTGTCCAAAAGCAATCCGGCGACAAACGCCCCTATGATCGGAGCTAATCCCGCTAAACTCGCGATATAAGAAAAAAACAGCCCGATTGACAAAACTAAAGACAGCTTCATTCCTATTCCAGTATGAATTTTTAAAAGTATCTTGCCTAAATTCTTTGCGATGCAGCCGCCGATTATTATGCCGCCGAAAAGAAATATAAAGGCCTTTGCGGTGATTATCGCGATAATGGCAGGGCTGACAAATCCCGCAGTCGCTATCGCAGTAATAACTGCTAAAATCAAAAGGCCTAAAACATCATCAATAATAGCCGCTCCTAAAACAACTTTCGCCTCTTTAATATGCAGTTTATTAAAATCTTTAAATACTCTGCCCGTAATGCCGACCGAAGTCGCCGTTAGCGACGCGCCGATAAAAAGATAAGTTATCTGGGATAAACCGGGAAAAACATAAGGACCGATCAAATAAGTTCCCAGGGCGAACGGCGCGCCAACGCCTATTATCGCCACTATAAAAGATTTTATGCCGACTCTTCTTATTTCGTTAAGATTGCTTTCCAGCCCGATTTGAAAAAGCAGAATCACAACTCCGAATTCAGCTAAAAAAGCCATAATCAGATTGTGTTCTAATTCCCTAAAAAAAGAAAATCCGAAAAGAGCCAAATTTCCCAAAACAACGCCGACTAATATTTCTCCTAAAACGGCTGGCTGCCCGAATCGCGTTATTAAGCTGCCTGCTTTGCTTAAAATAAGAAGTATCGCCATAACTCCAAAAATTAAAGCGATATCCCCGTGTCCCCCTCCTGTTTTTTCGCTATGTTCAGCAGCGAAAGATACCGCAGGGGCAAATAATGCCGCCAGCGATAAAATGCCGCAAATAATCTTGCGGATAATTTTTTTTACGATCATAATAATTAAAATGTTAAAAAAATAAAAACTCCCCTTTATTAAAAAGGGAGCAATAATGTCTTATCTGCAAAAGCGAACTGCGTCTCTGCTGTAGATAAAATACTATCTTAAAACTAATAGTAATATAGCACGCTATAAAAAATTTTCAAGAGTAAACTTCCCGCTGTCTTTACGAGGAATGTAGTGGAGCGATAGCTGAACGAAATGACGAAGCAATCTCATTGCTTAAGCAGAAAGAACTGTAATTACAAATTTGTTAGCTTAGTAATGAGATTGCTTCGTCGCTCTCTCTTCCCCGCCTAAATTTTTGTTTCACAAAAACTTAGGCGGGTCGTTCGGCTCCTCGCAAAGACAGTGGATTTATGCATTTTCCATTTTTATTTCCTTGATTCTTAATTTTTAATTTCTGATTCTGTATTAATTTTTTTCCATCTCTTAACAGCTTTTGTTCTAGCTAATTCTTTGGCGATATTAGCGCTGATATTTACAAACCTTTCTCTGTCAAAATGCCTGCTGTCTTTTTTAATCTCTTCCGCGCGCTTTCTGGCTTCTTCCACTCTGTCCATATCAATCTCCTCTGCCCGTTCCGCGGTATCAGCTAAAATAACAATTTTCTCCTTTAAAACCTCGATAAATCCGCCAGACACTGATATTATTTCTCGCTCGCCATTTTCTTTGATAATCTCAATAACGCCCGGCATTAAACTGGCAACCAATGGAATATGCCCTGGCAAAACAGTGATCTCGCCTTGCTTAGTCGGCACGCTAACCTGAGCGATTTTTTCTTTCAAAACCGCGCCTTCAGGAGTAACTATTTCAAACTTTATAATTTTTTGTTCTGGCATATTTTAGTTTGCAACCCGAAAATATTGCGCAGGGGTTGATAAATTAATTATTATATGATAATTTCAATATTTGAATTTGTTTGTATCCTTGTTTTTTGTATCTTAATTTTTTAAAAAACATTATTCTTAGCGCGCTGTCTTTGCGAGGAGGCGATAGCCGACGAAGCAATCCTATTACTAAACGAAAAATCTCTACTTTGCATAGTTTATGCGGATATTAACGAGATTGCTTCGTCGCTCTCTCTCGCTATGCTCATTCGGCTCCTCGCAAAGACAGCGAGGATTATTTATTCCTAATTCCTAATTCCTAATTCATAATTCTTTATTCTTTATTCTTTCTACTTTTTACTTCCCCAATACTCCCTTTAATATAAAATTCCTCTTCTGCTTTATTATCATGCTTATTTTTAAACAATTTTTTCTTGACAAAAACATTTAATATGCTATTATTGTAATAAGTCAAACCTCTAGGGAATCTTAACAGATTGCTCTAGATTCCCCTCCAATTTGGAGGGGTTTTGTTTTTTATAAATTATTTCATTTTTTAACTTTCGCAAATCAATATATTTAGCCCTTTCAATCAATTCTCTTGAAATATGACCCCTTGTTGAAAAAACAACAACTCTCTTTTTTAATTTTTTCATTTCATCTACTAAAACCGCAAAATCACTGTCGCCTGAAACCAAAATACAACTATTAAATTTATTTATATTCTTCATCAAATCAACCGCCAATTCAATGTCTAAATTGCCTTTTCTTTCATAAACGCCTGAACCGACTTTAATTACCTTAACTTCTTTTACTTTAACAATATAACCAAGATTTTTTAACTTATTTAAAAAATTATTCTGCTTTAAATTATCTCCTACTTTTCCTGAATAAAAATATATTTTTTCTAAATCAATTTCTTTTTCTAAATATTTTTTAAATTTTTTATAATCCACTTTCCATTTTAATGTTTG
>JAGLJD010000065.1 GCA_023142625.1 Candidatus Parcubacteria bacterium
ATTTTTCCATCAATTCCTAAATCAACTAGCCTGTTTTCTATGCGATGAAGGGTTTTTTGATATTTGCTATCTGACAAAAAAGTATCATAAAGATAATAGTACATAAAATAAAATTTTGACTTTTTAATTTTTATTCTATAATATTTAAATAGAAGCAATTAAATATTATTCAGATTCATTCTCAATATCGTCTTCTTTGGTTTTTTCCAGATTTTGTTTTTGACCCATTTTGATTTTTCCGTTGATTATTGCCCCTGGAGCAGCAGAAAGAATATTAATTTCAATATCGCCTTCTATTTTAGATTTTTCAGAAAGAGTTAAACTTTCAGAAGCGTTAATGTTTCCTTTAATTTCTCCCGCAACAGATATTTTTTTAGCTTGTATGTTAGCGGTTATTTTCGCGTTTTCTCCAACTATGAGGTTTTCTTCAATTTTAAGCGTTCCCTCAAGCTGTCCGTCAATTTGCACGCTTCCTTTAGTTTGAAAATTGCCTTTTACTTTTACGGATGGACCGATAATGGTTTCCACCTCCTTTTCATTGATTTGTTCTTGTTTAAACATAAAATTAAAATTATAAAATTAATTATGCGATAGGTCTAATATAATTTTACTAAATATTAAAAAGTTGTCAATTACACAGCAGATTTAAATAACAAGTTTTATGACGCCCTTGTAGTTTAATGGATAGAACAGGGACCTCCTAAGTCTCAGATAGAGGTTCGATTCCTCTCAAGGGCACAAATTTATGCCGAACATAGATCAATTAAAAAAAGAATTAAGGAGAGCCGCTAATCCTGAATACGCGAAGATTTTGCAGAGATTTTTTAAAACTGGCAGAGGGGAGTATGGCGAAGGGGATATTTTTTTGGGAGTTAAAACACCTATACAAAGAAAAATAGTTGGAAATTATTGCGAACTTCCTTTGGGAGATTTGCAAAAATTATTTAGCGATAAAATTCACGATTTTCGTTTTTCAGCACTTTTGATTTTGATCGCGCGATTTAAAAAAGGCGATAAAAAAAAGAAAAAAGAGATTTTTAAACTGTATTTAAAATTAATAAAATATATTAACAATTGGGATTTAGTTGATATTTCGGCTCCGCATATCGTTGGAAATTTTTTATTAGACAAACCGAGAGATATTTTATATCAATTAGCGAAATCTAAAAATTTATGGGAGAGAAGAGTTGCGATAGTTTCAACATTTGCTTTTATTAGAAACAGCGATTTTGCTGACACTTTGAAAATTTCTAAAATATTATTAAGAGACAATTACGATTTAATCCATAAAGCAATAGGATGGATGTTAAGAGAGGTCGGCAAAAGGAATTTGGCGGCAGAGGAAGAGTTTTTGCAAAAACATTTCCAAAAAATGCCGAGAGTAACTTTAAGATACGCTATTGAGAAATTTAATGAAAGAAAACGAAAATTTTATTTAAATAAGAAATCTAAATAATTTTTTATGGTGCGATACATTATGGCATTCGTCGGCGCTTTAGCATTGTCAATATTTTTTACATTGATTATCAGGCGATGGGCGCGAAAGCAAAATATAGTTGACTGCCCCAACGGCTCTCGCAAAATACATAAAGAACCGATTCCTCTTTTGGGAGGCGCCGCGATTTTTTTTAGTTTTTTAGCCATTTCGGCTTGTTATGTTTTTTTTAGCGATTTTATCATAGGCAAATATATCAGCATGCAGGCGATATTCGGTATATGGATCGGCGGCGCGATTATTATGATTGGAGGATTTTTAGACGACAAAAAATCGCTTCCGCCTTTCAAACAGATAATTTGGCCTGTTGCCGCGATAATCACAGTAATTTTAGTTGGAATTAAAATTAATTATATCACCAATCCTTTTGGAGGAATTATTGATTTAAGCCAAATTCCGTTAGTTGCGATAATTTTATCGTTTTTTTGGATGCTCGGAATGAGCTACACGACTAAAATTTTAGACGGTTTAGATGGCTTGGTTTCAGGCATAACATTAATTGGAGCGATTGCGATATTTATCGTGAGCATGTTTATCAGTCCAGCGATTTTGCCAGAAGTGGGAATTTTGTCAATCATTTTTGCTGGCGCTGTTTTAGGATTTTTGTTTTTTAACTGGCGACCAGCTTCAATTTTTTTAGGCGAC
>JAGLJD010000066.1 GCA_023142625.1 Candidatus Parcubacteria bacterium
TATACTAAGTTACTTTAAAATTTGAAATTTATGATTTATTAATCTGGATACTTCGTCAAGATATTTATTTTTTATATCTCTGCAGATGTCCACTATCGCGCTTTCAAAATCTTTAAATTCTTTTCTGTATTTATTCCTTAGTTTTTTCTTAACGAATTTCCAGAGACGTTCAATCAAATTCAAATTAGGGCTATACGGGGGTATGAACCTTAAATATATATTTTTCTTTCTGGCGTATTTTTTGACTTCGTATGATTTTTGATAGCGGGCGTTATCCATAAATACCACTATTTTTTTATTGTCAGGGTAATTTTCACGAATAATATTCAGTTCTGTTTTTATGGCTTCCCTGTTGCAATTGCTTTCTGTAATTACACCGCTAAACTTTTTTTCAATGACATCAATAGATCCAATGATATTCAGCCTTTTTCTGCCGGTATTGCTTGAAAGTTGAATTGTGCCTTTAGCTCCTTTGGACTGCCAGCATTTGCTTTTTATGGTATTATGAACTAAATGAGTCGGATCAGAAAATAATAAATGAATTTCCTTATTTTTAGCCTTTTTTAAATAATAGCGGTATGACTGAATAAATTTTTTCTGTATTTTTTCTTCAGGATGATTGCCCGGAGTTAAACAGGGCTTTTTATACGACAATTTGTTTTTTTTAACAATCTTGGCATATATTTTACATTGTATTTAATATCAAATTCTTTTTCAATGTAATCCAGCGCTTCTTGCGCTATATCAAAAGGTTCTTTCTTTGCTCTAGCTTTTAGTTTATTTAGTTGTTTTTGCGATAATTTTGATGCCTTGCCTTGATAATTCCAAGAAATTAATTGTTTTAATCCATGATCTTTGTATATTTTTATCCAACCACTGACAGATGAAACGCTTTTATTCAAATGTTTGGCTATATCGGCATGCGTCCAATCTTTGTCTTTTAGCAAGATACTCTGAATTTTTTTTAATATTTTAGCATTTGTAATCTTTTTTTCAATTTTTAATAACTTGTCTTTTTGTTTTTTTGTCAGTTTTATTTCTCTTTTTGCGGATATTTTTTTTGTTTTTTGTTTGCCCATAATATGATAAATTATTTTATTATGTTAATAGTTTAGCATATTATGTTCAAAATTTAAAGTCACTTAGTATAGAATTTGAGAATAGGTGTAATATTCCATATATAAATTTAAAATATTTATTTACTGATGAGCTTGGCAGGATTGAAAAAGACAGAAATAAAATTTTACAATTAACCAATGATAAAATAAAAAACGATTTTATGGTTGAATTTAAAAATGGTAAAGGTGGAATTATTTTGGAAAATAAGAAAAATAAAATTTTAAAAGAATTAGAAAATCAAACTAAAAAATCAAAGATTCAAGGCATGGTAGCGTCAAAAGGATCAAAAAACATTTATCAAGGCAAGGTTAAAATTTTGCTTTCACCAAACAAGGGTGATAAGGTTAAAAAGGGAGATTTCTTAATTGCCACCATGACAACACCGGATTATATAATCCCAATGAAAAGAGCAGCCGGATTTATCACTGATGAGGGTGGAATAACCTGCCATGCCGCGATTGTCGCACGAGAGATGAACAAACCCTGTATTATTGGCACTAAAATCGCTACTAAAGTTTTGCGTGATGGGGATTTGGTTGAGGTTGATGCGGATAAGGGGGTTGTGAAGATTTTGAAAAGGAAAATAAAAATTTAGGTTTAGAGTTAATTCTATACATAAAAAATTATTGATAATTAATACTATTGCGCGGACTAAAGTCCGCCAAACCCTGAGCTAAAGCCGGGTGGATAGAAATATATGCCAATAATAAAAGTTAAAAATTTAAAAAAGACTTACGAGTATTATAAAAAGAAGCCAGGGCTTTGGGCGTCAATCACCGGGCTGTTTAGCCGGGAAAAATTTTATGCCGAGGCGGTTAAGGGCATTGATTTTTCAATTCAAAAAGGGGAGTTAGTGGGTTTTATTGGGCCTAACGGCGCCGGTAAGACCACTACTCTTAAAATGCTTTCCGGCATTCTTTATCCCTCGGGCGGTGAAGCCGAAGTTCTGGGACACACGCCCTGGAAGCGGGAGCCAAAATATCAAAAACAGTTTGCTCTGGTCATGGGTCAGAAGAACCAGCTATGGTGGGATCTGCCGCCTATGGAGAGCTTTATTCTTAATAAAGAGATTTATGAAGTCAGTGATGAAGATTTTAAAAAGAATCTGAATGAGCTGGTTGAACTACTGGATATTAAAGATATTCTTAATATACAAGTGCGCAAACTGTCTCTGGGGCAGCGCATGAAGTGCGAACTGGTAGCCGCGCTGCTGCATAAAACCAAAGTGCTATTTCTGGATGAGCCGACCATTGGCCTGGACGTGGTAGCGCAAAAAAATATTCGGGATTTTATTAAGAAGTATAATCAGGAGAAAAAGACAACAATAATATTAACCTCTCACTATATGGAAGATATTAAGGAGCTTTGCGATAGGATAATTATTATTGATTTGGGGAAAATAGTTTATGACGGCTCGTTGAGCGCGGTAATAAAAAAATATGCTCCATACAAAGAGTTAAAGATTACTTTTAATGGTAAGGGAGTGGAGCGCGAACAGGTTGAGCAATACGGCAAGCTTGAAAAATTTTCTCAGCATGCTGTAACTTTTCGTCTGGAGCGGGACAAAGTTAAAGACACTGCCGCCAAAATATTGTCTTCTGATCTGCCAGTTGATGATATTATGATCGATGAAGTAAACATTCAGAGCGTGATTAGAA
>JAGLJD010000067.1 GCA_023142625.1 Candidatus Parcubacteria bacterium
ATCCGATTGAAGACAGATATTATTTAAAAGAGGATGATTCTTTGTTTATCGGCAGCGCGGAGCATACGCTCGGACCTTTGCATATGAATGAAATTTTAAACGAAAAAGATTTGCCGATTAGGTATGTCGGTTATTCAACAGCTTTTAGGCGCGAGGCAGGAACTTACGGAAAGGACGCGTCTGGTATTTTAAGGCGGCATCAATTTGACAAATTAGAAATGGAAAGTTTTATTCAGCCGAAATATGGATTAGTTGAGCAGGATTTAATTATCGCTATTCAGGAATATTTAGTCCAGCAATTGGAAATTCCATATCAAGTTGTGATAAAATGCACTGGCGATATGGGTAAGCAGGATTTTAGGGCTGTTGATATTGAATGCTGGATGCCTGGACAAAACAGATATCGCGAAACCCATACTTCTGACTATATGACAGATTATCAGGCGAGAAGATTAAATATTAAATATAAAGATAAAAATGGAAAAAAAGAATTAGTTCATATGAATGACGCTACCGCTTTTGCTATCGGCAGAACTTTAATAGCAATTTTAGAAAACTATCAGCGAGAAGACGGATCTATTGTAATCCCAAAAATTTTGCAAAAATATATAGGCGGGATTAAAAAGATAAAAAGGAGAGATTAATATGTTAAATTTAAAATATGTTGCAACCAAATCCACATAAAAATTTAGTTATTGAAATTAACGGCAAAAAATACGCGCGGTATCCTGTAAAGACGCATTTGATTACGCCAGATGATAAAGATCCTGTTGAGACAATTTGTAAATACGCGAAAAATATCGTTCAAAAAGACGATATTGTTTTTGTGAGCGAAAAAGTTATCGCTGTTATGCAAGGGCGGTCATATCAAATAGATGAAATTAAAGCGTCAAAAATCGCAACACAACTTAGCAAATATGTTTATAGAAATCCTGCTGGAATAGGGCTGGCAATGCCAGAAACAATGCAATTAGCGATTGAGGAAGCAGGATTATTAAGAATTTTATTTGCGGCTTTTGTCGCCGCGATGACAAAGCCGTTCGGAATTAAAGGAATGTTTTATAGAATTGCCGGGGATAAAGCGCGGTCAATTGACGGACCCGTGCCTTACGCAATTCCGCCTTATAATAATTATGCGAGCAAAGGACCTACAAATCCAAAAAAAATAGCTGAAAATATCAGCGCGGAAATAAATATTCCTACCGCTATTGTTGACGCAAACGATTTAGGAGTTAGAATTTTAGGCGCGAGCAAAGGGGTTGATAAAAAACTGCTGTCGAAAATTTTAAAGGACAATCCGTTAGGGCAATGTGACGAATGCACCCCAATCGGGATTATTAGGGAAATATAATATGCTTTTGAAAAATTCAGAAATAAGACAATAATAGCCGCGTTTCATCGCTTAAGTTTGCTGCAATATTTTGATTATATTTACTATTTTAAAGATGGAAAAATTATCGCGCAAGGCGAATTTGCTGAATTATTAAACGATAAAAATTTTAAAATTATTTGGGAGAATTATAATAATCAAATTTAAGTTAAAATTACAAAAATTAAATTGCCGATGTCCTTGACAAGATTGTTTTATTATCCTATATTAAATTCATAAAATAAATTATGGTAAAAGCAATAAAATTTTATTCAAATTCAAGCGGTTAGTGTTTTGATTTTTTGGTGTTTAAAACAAAACCGCTCAAAAGCGGTTTTTTTGTTTTTTAAAAAATTTATTGACATTTGCTGAAAGTTGAAATTCATTTTTCACT
>JAGLJD010000068.1 GCA_023142625.1 Candidatus Parcubacteria bacterium
AACAGTTGTAAAAACCTTTTAAAAAAGGAACCTTGCCTCTGCCATGACAATTTAGACATTCTTCTTCTTTCTCCACTTTCAGTCCACTCCTTTCCCAAGGCAAGGAAACGAACAAGATTTCCTTACAGTTGTATCTTGGTTAACACCTTTATCAAAGCAGGTTATGTTTTTATGGCATTGATGGCACTCCCAACTGCCATCATTATCTTGATATCCCTCATCAAGAGAAAGAGGTTCCCCGCACTTTTTACAGATTTCAAAAAATTTTTCCCCCATTTTATCCCTCCTTATTTTAGATTTTTGTTTGTTTGTAATAATTTAGACACATTAAATTATTTTTGTAAAGCAAAATTTGCTTTATTTCAGATTTTCTTATAAAATTAAATATAAATAAAATTTTTAATTTTTAAATATCGTTTTTTATTTTTTCATTTTTAGTTTTTAAATTTTAAAATATGGATAATCAAATAGTTTTAATTTTAGTTTTAGTCGTCGGTTTTGCCGCTGTTTTTTATTTTTTTAATAAAAAATTTAAAGAGTTGAATGAAAGCAAAAAAGACGACCAAAGCTTGACGCTTTTACAAAATCAGATAAACGAAATTAGCAAAGTTTTAGACAGCCGCCTTAACGAATCAACAAAAATGATGCAAGGGCAGTTTAATCAGAGCGCTAAAATCATTACAGATATTACTGAAAAACTGACAAAACTTGACGACACCTCAAAGCAGGTTTTAGATTTAAAAGCGCCATTGAGGAATTTAGAGGATATTTTGAAAAATCCAAAGCAGCGCGGGATTTTTGGCGAGTATCAATTGGAACTGATTTTAAAAAATGTTCTGCCGCCAGCGACTTATAAAATGCAATATGATTTTGGCGACGGCGATATTGTCGATGCCGCGGTATTCGTAAAGGATAAAATAATCCCGATAGATTCAAAATTTTCTTTAGAAAATTACAACCGCATCGTGGCTGAAAAAGACAAAACACAGCGGGAAAAACTTGAAAAAGAGTTTAAGCTGGATCTAAAAAAGAGGATTGACGAAACAGCCAAATATATCAAGCCGCATAAAAATACAATGGATTTCGCCTTTATGTTTATTCCAGCCGAAGGAATTTATTATGATCTGTTAGTCAATCAAGTCGGCGCGGTTAAAGTGAACACGCGCGATTTGATTGAATACGCTTTTCGCGACAAGCATGTTGTGATTACCTCCCCAACCTCTTTTTACGCTTATCTGCAGATGGTCTTGCAAGGGCTGAACGCGCTTCAGATAGAAGAGGGCGCGAAAGAGATTAGGAAAAGAGTTGAATTTTTAGGAAGGCATCTTAAAAGCTACGAGGATTATATGAAAAAGATGGGGAACAGTTTGGGCGTGACTGTGAGCCATTATAACAGCGCGTATAAAGAATTTAAAAAGGTTGACAAGGATGTTGTGAAAATAGCAGGCGGCGAGCCGAAAGTAGAAGCGCTGGAAATAGACAGACCGAAGGCGGAATAAATCAATTTTTTTATTAGCGGAGTTTTTTTATTTCTGTCTTTGCGAGGAATTATAATATTCTGTCTTTGCGAGCGGAGTGCAACGGAGCGAAGCAATCCCATTACTAAGCGAACAAATCTATAATTATAATTTTGTTTGTCTATTAACGAGATTGCTTCGTCGCGCCTCACTCGCTACGCTTATTCAGCTCCTCGCAAAGACAGTTTATTTTTCAAAAAAAATCCCCCAATATCTACATCTTTCGCCTTTTCGCCCGTTTTTTGGCTACTAATTGCTGTGTAGATATGGGGGTTCTCTCCTCGCGCATAGGAGAGGTTAATACCTGAACCTCCGTTGCTTGGGAGGTATATGATTATTAAACTATAAATAAAAAATATGTCAATAGTTTTACAAAAAGCGATAATTTCGTCTGTTGTTTTTTTTGATCTGTTTGATTATCCGCTTACGGAAAATGAGATTTGGCGATTTTGTTATTTTCAAGACGGATTTAACAGCGATGATTGCGGTTTAGAAAATATTAAAAAAATTTTAGCAAGCGGAATTTTAAGCGATAAAATAGAAAAGAAAAATAACTTTTATTTTTTGCGCGGACGCAAGGAGATTATTAAAATCCGCGAAAAGCGAAATTCGCAAAGCATTAAAAAATTTAGAAAAGCGAAATTCGCAATCAGGATATTTACTATTTTTTCTTTTATTAAAATGGCGGCTGTTGTGAATTTTATGCCGAGCAATAACGCGAGAAAAAATAGCGATATTGACCTGTTTATTATTACAAAAAAAAATCGGATTTGGCTCACAAGAATGATTTGCGCTGGAATTTGCCAGCTGTTCGGATTGCGTCCGACAGAGAAAAATATAAAAGATAAAATTTGCCTGACTTTTTTTATCAGCGAGGATAATTTAGATTTGAAAAATATCGCGTTAGATAAAAACGACATCTATTTTTATTATTGGCTCGCAACAATTTTTCCGATTTATAATAAAGATAAAATTTATGAAAAATTCAGATCCGCGAACAGTTGGATAAAAAAACATTTGCCGAATTTTCAGCCGATAATCTTAGATAAAAAGCAGAGAATTACTTTTATGTCGTCGCTGTCTTTTTTGTATAATTTTGATTTTTTAGAAAGATTGGCAAAAAAAATTCAGTTAAAAATTTTATCTCCAAAATTGCGCGCAATGGCAAACAGAGATACGCGGGTAATCATCAATGATAAAATGCTAAAATTCCACAGCAACGACAGAAGAGAGCATTACAGGGATAAATTTTTTAAAAAATATGTTTAGACTTCAAAAATTATTAGAATACGGATTGTATTTTTTCGTTTTTTTGCTTCCTTGGCAGACAAGTTATAAATTGCGGGAAGTTTTTATAAACGGGGCAAAATGGGAGTACGGGACAATCTGTTTTTATGCGATTGACATTTTGTTGATTACTCTTTTTGTTTTGTTTATTGCCGTAAATAGACGGCTGAGGATTAAAGAGAATTACAAAAAAATATTAAAAACTGTCTTTGCGAGGAGCGCGAACGAACGCAGTGAGAGAGATGCGACGAAGCAATCCCATTGTTATCGCAATAAAGCTGTTTTATCGCGTATAAAATTATTTATTTTAATTTTATCACTAATTGTTTTTTCTTTTTTGTCAATTTTTTGGTCAGCGGATGGGATTTTAACCCTGTATTCAGCCGTTAAAATCGCTGAAGCGATCGCACTGTTTTTTTTATTGCTTAACATTCGCTTCAACTGGCAAAAGCTGTTTATCGCGTTTATTGCCGCAGCTGTTATGCAGAGCGGTTTGGCTTTGTGGCAATTTTTTCAGCAAGTGTCGTTTGCCAGCAGCTGGCTCGGGATGAGTTTTTATGACGCGCAGGAATTAGGCGTTTCCGTAGTTCAAACACCGCTGCGGCGATGGCTTCGCGCTTATGGGTCTTTTCAGCACCCGAATATTTTAGGAGGATATTTAATAATCTGTCTGATTTTTACAACAGGCTTGTATTTGAAAATTCAAAACAGGATTCAGCAAAATTATAAAACGCTTTTAATCCGCCTTTCATTATTATTGGCGTATTGTTTGCAATTTTCAGCCCTGTTAGTTTCTTTTTCGCGAAGCGCTTGGCTTGCGCTAACAATAAGTTTGGCGGCTATTTTTTTATTGGAAATAATCAGAAAGCGAAAATATGAAATTTTAAATTTAATCAAAATATTTATTATTTCAGCAGGAATAACAGGAATATTTTTTACGGTTTTTCAAGAGCCGTTTTTAGCGCGTGTTAAAATCAGCGACCGACTGGAAATAAAATCAATGGAAGAGCGGGCGGATTATACGGAACAGGCGAAAAATTTAATCAAAGATAATTTAATACTTGGAACTGGGGTTGGAAACTACACTTTGGCGAATTATCATAAAATAGATAAAAAATATCCGGCATGGCATTTTCAGCCGGTTCATAATGTTTATCTGCTTATTTTAGCGGAATTGGGCATAATCGGTTTTTTGTTGTTTTGCGCGGCTTTAATTTCAGCGATTAGACTTTTAAATTTTAAAAATTTGAATTTTATTTTTTTTACCTTCCTGTCATTATTAATAATAGCGTTTTTTGATCATTGGCTGTGGAGCATGCATTTTGGAATTTTATTTTTTTGGCTGATTTTTGGAATTATGATAAAATATAATAGACCTATTAAATAATATGAAAATTAAATTTTGCGGAATAACAAATTTAGAAGACGCGCGAGATGCCATTAGTTTAAACATTGATTATCTCGGTTTTGTGGTCGATTTTCCAAAAAGCCCGCGAAGCGTTTCTATTGAAAAATTTATAAATATAGTTCAGAATATTAAAGAAGAAAAAAAGCGTTTTAAAATAGTTGCAGTTGTCGTGAATATGCCAGAGAAAAAAATAGATATGCTATTAACAAGCGGATTAGTCGGCATTTTACAGTTTCACGGAGATGAAACACCTGAATTTTGCGATAAATATAAAAAACAGATTGAAGTTTGGAAAGCGTTTAAGCTAACAGGCGATTTAAAAAAATCATTAAGTGAAATTGAAAAATTCAGAGGCAAGATTGATAAATTTTTAATAGACGCATCCAGCGCTGAGGATAAAATTAGCGCAAAACGCAAACAGTATAATTTTCAGGATTTTGAACTGTTTAAAATTTTACAGAAAAAAAAATACCAGCTGATTTTAGCTGGCGGATTAAATCCTGAAAATGTTCAAGAGTATGTTAAAAAATTAAATCCTGCTATAATAGATGCCGCAAGCGGAATTGAAAAATATCCGGGTAAAAAAAGTAAAGCAAAAATGAAAAAGTTTATTCTGTCTTTGCGAGGAGGCGAACGAGCGTAGCGAGAGAAGTGCGACAAAGCAATTTCGTTGTTCAGGCACCGTGCTTAATCAACGAGATTGCTTCGTCGCATTTCGCTCATTTCATTCGCTCGGCTCCTCGCAAAGATAACTATTTCATAACCAAAAGAA
>JAGLJD010000069.1 GCA_023142625.1 Candidatus Parcubacteria bacterium
AACAGCCCTATCGCAATCGCTGTAAAAATAATCGCAATAGCGAAATAGACTTTTTTGCTATGGCTCTTTTTAACGATTTCTTCCGCCTGTTTTTGAAAATCGTTTTGAGTATTTTTTACTGGCATAAAATTGGTTTTAAAAATATTAAAAATTATTATTCTATTTTAAATATCTCGCCGTAAATTTTATCCTTGTCTAAAATGCCTGAAAACTGATCTGTATTTTTCCAAACAGACTGCCAACTTTGCGGCGTGTTTAAAAAATGCCTAAACTGCGATGTAATCCCTGCCTGTTTCTGCATTAATAACAAATAACTGTAAAAAATGTCATCTGAAATTAGCTCACTGTTTCTGCTGAATTTATCAAAAACGCTGTTTATTAAACTGATAGATTCTTCCTCATTATCGCTAAAAATATTTTGCTTAACTTTAAATGGAAGCTCGTATTCTAATTCAATTGCCGCGATTTCCCCGACATCAGCCATTGACCATCCGGCAAATACTGTCTTGCCGAACTGGTTGTAAATCCTTATACCGCTAAATTCATCTATTTTAAAGCCGCTGTCTAATTCCGCTAAATCTTTGTCTATGTCAAGTTTTGCCTCTGCTTCTTGAAAAAAAGCGCTATCCGGATTGCGAAACCCTTGAGCTGAAATCAATCTTGATCCCTCGGGGACATAAATTCTAATCCAATTAACATTGCGAGCGCGCTGAAAATAATCTTCTGGGTTGCCATTATGCGCCCGTTTTATTATTAAATTGTTTATCGCGGTTCCATCGCCTGCGACTGTTGTATTTAATTTAATGCTTTGAGAAATTACGCTGTCAGTCTTGCCGCCGGCAATATTTGAATCAACAACCATCAGATAGTCTCCTGAGGATTGTTTTATTTCGCCGCTTAAAGAGTATTTTTCAATAATTTTTTGCGCTTTTTGGCTGGCAAAATAAAACTGCAACCCTTTGCTTTTCGCTTGCTTACTAAGTATCGCAAAAATATCCAATATATTTACGCTTCCTTCTTCAAACTGCTTGCTTAATCTGCTGATAAGCAAATCAGCAAAATCGGCAATAAACTTTTTAGGCTTATTCTCTTCTTGATCATATTCAAGTTCAACGAAATATTGCGCCGTCCACATAAAATTATCCGCGTCAACTATTTTTCCGTATTCCTCCATCTCAATCGGACCTGTAATTTTCAACAAATCAATAATTATTTCAGGAGTTATAGCGATCACGCCGTCAACCGTTGATCCTCCGCTAATTTCATAAAACTCCATTAGTTTGCGCGCTGAAGTTGGAAAATCAGGCCACCAATTAGCGTCGTGAAACTGCCATAAAGGAGAAATCAGATGAAGCGGTATAGGCGCGCTTATCATTTTTGTAAGCCCTCCCCTAACATCATAGCTGCCACCTTCTGGAATATTTATCCTTTTAATTCTGCCTTGATCAATGTCTATCACGGCGAAACTTCCGATAAATCCGCCCGTGGCGCGCAATTCATAATTATTTTGAAAAATTATGAGATACTGCTTAAAACTGTCCTTGCCCAAAATCTCAACGCTTGCGTCTAATAATTCATAAAAATCGCCGATAATGCTGATAATATTCGGCAACTTCTCTTTTATTAAAAGCAAAATTTGTTTTTGCTCATTATTTAATGCGTTTAATTTTACTCTGTTGAAATTTTCTTGCGCAGCCTCTAAATCTTTTTTAACTAAAAAAATATTTTCCAATAAACCGTTAACCTCTGTTAAAAATCCTTGGCGAAAAGCAAAAGTTGGAACGATTTTATTGTTTATTAAAATGCTGTCTTTGTTAAAAATAGTATCTTTGTTTTCTAAAATTATTTCAATGGATGCGTTTAATCTGCATGCTGCTTTAGAAATATTCTCGCCAAAAGACAGTAAATTATCACCGCTTAAGACTATTCCGCCGTCTGCTGGGATATTTTTTAAAACTTTCACTAATATAGAATTAGAGTCGTCTAATGTCTGCTGGGCGTATTGAAATTTTTCAAAAGATCTGTTAAAATACTTTGCTGCTTCCATTAAATTATTATCTATCGCATATTCCCCTCCTATTATTAATTCTTCCACGGCAGACTTGGCTTGTCCTAAAACTTTCCCTTTTTCATACTTATTGGCTTTGTATATAAAAGCAGCCTCAAACGGCAAAATCAGAACAAAACAGACAATTATAAATCCAACTAAAGACTTTTTCCAAAAACTTGGCAAAGAAAATCTAAAAATATGCGGCAGCCGTCCATAGCCAATATTGGAAAAATCAATAAAAAAATTTTCCAATCCTTTCCATAAAGTATAAACTGGAAAAATTAAAGTCCTTAAAAATCCTAATTTTAACTCATTGTTAATTTCGCGCTTTAAAAAATTCAGTTTAATTTTACTGATATTTTTAGAAACTTGCTGAAAAATAGCGGCTGAATTATCACTCAAATATTCCTGTTTTTCCTGTTCGCCGATTGATTGCCGGCTTCTTTTAGAAAAAAATTTTTGAAATTTATTAAAAAAAATTTTACTCTTGGCAATTTTTATATTCTGCTTAATTTCATTGGTGCTACCCCCTTTGTTATGCAAAAAAACTGATTCAAAAAAATCATATTTTTCTTGTATTCTTTTATATTTGCTGTCTTGCTCTTCTGGTATTGTAATTTCTTCCTTAATTTCTAAAACTTCTTTTTCCTCTAAATTCAAAAAATTGTCTGTTTGCTTTTCCGCAATTTTAACGGATAAATTTTTTTTACTCTTTGTCTTCTTTTTAATTTTATGAGATGATTGTTCTGTCTTATTTTTTTTAATATCAATTTTTTTTATTCTGTTTTTTTTCTTAATTAAAATCTTCTTTGCCGCGTCACTTTTTTTAACAGACAATTTTTTTTTAACTATTTTTTTTACCGCTTTTGCCGCGTTGTTTTTAACTTTAACGCTTTTCTTAACTATAAATTTTCTCGCGGATATTTTTTTAACCGAACTTTTTTTTGCCGCTTTTTGTTTAGCGCTCTTTTTAGCAACTTTCTGCTTTAAAACTTTTGCCCTATTCTTTTGTAATTTTACTTTCGCCATTTTATAAAATTAGTTGAATTTATAATTACAATCTACCATATTTTGAAATTTAAAGCAAAAAAATTTATCTTTCAATATGATATTTATTCTTTATTATTTCCATTGCTTTTTTATATTTTTCAACCTCTTCAATTTTAATACCGAATTTTTGCCATGGAATTTTATAAAAAAAACTTGGCAGCCAAACTGAAATCCCGCCGCGTAAAATATTTACGCTTACTTTAAATAAAACTTCCGAAATCCATATCCCATTATATCCTTTGGCGAACATCGCCAGCC
>JAGLJD010000007.1 GCA_023142625.1 Candidatus Parcubacteria bacterium
CCATCATTATCATAATCGCCCCAATCAACGGAACTTTCGCTAACATTAATAATATTTGCATTGATATCAACAAATGTCCCTGCATCATTACGGTAGATTTTTGAAACCGGACCGTAATTATCGACTCCTGCTAATAAAATATCAAGGTCTCCGTCGTTGTCATAATCACCCCAAGCTACTGAACTGTTACTTACTCCTGTTAATGAAGTGGAAATGTCGGTGAAGCTTTGGGCAAAGACTAATACTGGTAAAAATAAAACAAAGAAAGGAAAAAATGTAAAAATTAATTTTTTCATACTTTTACTATTTTAATTAAATTAAATATATTTTCATTTTACAACTTTTATTTTTAAATTGCAAGCAAAAAACCTTAAATATTTGCTTTTAAAAAATAATTAAATAATAATCCGAAATCCGACATCTGAAATCCGATGTCCGAAATAGCGGAGAGTGCGAGATTCGAACTCGCGTGGGGATTAACCCGCTTGCTTTCCAAGCAAGTGCCATAGGCCTCTAGGCGAACTCTCCAAAATTTAAAAATCTAAATATTTTTTTCCTTTTAATTCGTCTGGAAAATATTCTTGCTCCTCTTTATAATTAAAATCAGGAGAATATTTGTAATCCTTGCCATAACCTAAATTTTTCATCAATTTTGTCGGCGCGTTCTTAATATGAATCGGAACGGGAAGCCCGCCGTATTTTTTTACATCATCGGTTGCTTTTTGGTACGCTTGATAAAGTTCGGCGCTCTTTTTGCTTTTTGCCAAATATACAACCGCTTGCGCGAGATTAACCGAGCATTCTGGCATTCCGATAAAATGGCAGGCTTGGTAAACGGCTACGGCTTGATTAAGTGCGAGCGAATTTGCGATTCCGATATCCTCCGAGGCAAACCGAACTAATCGGCGCGCGATATAGAGCGGATCTTCTCCGCATTCCAGCATTCTTGCCAGCCAATACAGCGCCGCATCCGCGTCGCTGCCGCGCATTGATTTATGCAGAGCGGAAATAATATTATAATGCTCTTCTCCGTTTTTGTCATAATTGATAAATTTTTGCAGCGCTTCTTTTATTATTTCATTGTCTATCTTTGTTGACATTTTAACAGAAAACTCTAAAGCGTTTAAAGCGGTTCGCGCGTCTCCGCCAGACATTTCAGCAAGAAATTTTAAGCATCCTTTTTCAATTTTTATTTTTAATTTTCCCAAACCGCCGACTTCATTTTTTAAAGCGATTTTTAAAATTTCTTCTATATTCCCTGCTGTTAATTTTTCTAAAACAAAAACTCGGCATCGCGACAGCAAAGCGTTGTTAATTTCAAAACTCGGATTTTCCGTTGTAGCGCCGATTAAAATAATTGTTCCGTTTTCCACATACGGAAGCAAAATATCCTGCTGGGATTTATTAAAGCGGTGTATCTCGTCAATGAATAAAATTGTTTTTTGGCTGTCGTATTTTCTTTCTTCAGCATTTTTTATCTCTTTTCTTAAATCCTTTACGCCGCTTGAAGTCGCGCTTAATTTTATAAATTTTCCTTTTGTAATTTTGGCGATTATGGAAGCCAAGGTTGTTTTCCCTGATCCTGGCGGTCCCCAAAAAATCATTGATGGGACAGAGTCGGATTCAATTGTTTTCCTTAAAATCTTCCCTTTCCGCAAAAGTTTTTCCTGCCCGACAAAACCGGCAAGCGTTTTAGGTCGCATCCTGTCCGCCAGCGGAATATTGTAATGTTGGTATTTCATTTATTAAAATTTTAACGCGTTAATTCCCATATCTTTTAACGCGCAATAAATCTTACTAATCGGCAAGCCAATTATAGAATAAAAATCTCCGTTAACACTTTTAATTAAGACAGCTGCTTTGTCTTGCAGTCCATAGCCGCCAGCCTTATCTGAAAATTCGCCCGTATCAAGATAATCCTCTATCTCTCCGTTGTTTAAGTTTCTAAATTTAACTTTTGCTTCGCCAAAATCATTAATGATTATTTTATTTTTTGTATTAATAATAGCAAAACCGCTTATGGCTTTATGCTCTTTTCCTGAAAACTCTTGCAATATTTTTTTTGCTTCCTTCCTATTTTTAGGTTTGCCGATAAATTTATTTTTATAAATTATAAAAGAATCAGCGCCTATAATAATAGCATCTCTATAATAATTCGCCACTTCTTCTGCTTTTTTTAATGCTAAAAATTTTGCTAATTCGTATGGATTGCTGCGCGCGCGCATATCTTCTTCATATTTACTCTCTCTAATTTCAAAACGCAAGCCCATCTGTTTTAATAACTGTTTTCGCCTAAACGATTTTGACGCTAAAATTATTTTTTGCCGCATATTATATTATTTTATCTTTATATTTATATACTATTATATCAACAAATAAATGTAAAGATAATACTCTGGTTTTAT
>JAGLJD010000070.1 GCA_023142625.1 Candidatus Parcubacteria bacterium
AGAGTGAAAAATATTTATTTATGGAGCCGAGAGGCGCTACAGCCCATATATTATAAAAATAAGGGGCGCTAGTAGCGCCTTTTTTGTTTGGTTAACAGTTATTAAACAAAAGCGTCAAAGTTTATTAACAAGTTATCTACAAGTTATTCACAGTTAATGCGTATTTAATTTAAAGCTTGGGCTTGACTTTTTCTTTTTTATCTATAGTATGGATATAATAATCTGTTAGCGCTAATTTTTTAAATATGCTTAATACTAACCAGCAAATATTTAACATTATTGAGAAGCATGAAAATATTCTTATTATTTTTCAGCAAAATTATAGCGGGGATGCCCTTAGCTCCGCTTTGGCTTTGTCTATGTTTTTGAAAAAATTGGGAAAAAATGTTGATATAGTATGCGAGAATTTTAAATTAAAAGAAAAATTTCAATTTTTGCCTAATGCAAAAGAGGTTAAATCAAATTTAATCCGTTCTAAAAATTTTGTTATCAATATAAAAACCGACAATGCGGAAGTTGACTCTCTGCGTTATGAAAACAGAGATGGATTTTTAAGCATAATTATTGAGCCAAAGCATGGGTTGTTTGGCGCGAAAGACGTTGCTATGCCTGAAAAAAATTTTGAGTATGATTTGATTTTTACGCTAAATACGCCAGATTTGGATTCTTTAGGAAATATTTTTGAGGATAACGCGCATTTTTTTTATAATACCACCATAATAAATATTGACTATCTGCCCGGCAATGAAAATTACGGGCAGGTTAATTTAATTGAACTTAATTCAAGTTCAATAGCTGAAATAATATTCTCTTTATTGCAAGAAAAAAGCAAAGAAAAAATCAGCGAACAGATTGCTGAACTTATTTTAACAGGGATAATTGACGCTACAAACAGTTTTAAAAGTCTGAATATTACTTCTAAAACTTTGAATTCAGTCGCCAAGCTGATATCAATAGGCGCGGATCGCGAAAAAATCGTTAAAAATTTATGCCAAATATATTCGGTTAATCTTTTGAAGTTATGGGGAAGAGTGCTGGCGCGCATCAAAGATGACGCCAGCAAAGGCATTGCATGGTCGCTGATTACGCCGGAAGATTTTATAAAAACAGGCACTGACGAAAGTCATTTGGAATTGATTATTGATGAGTTGATTATGAATATTCCAAAACTTAATGCTGCCGCTCTTTTTTATAAAAATAGAGATGGCGAAGTAAAGGTTATTTTAAAGAACAGAAGCCAAATTGACATTATGCCTGCCGTATCCCAATTTGATTATCGCGGCAATAACAGTTTTTTAACTTTATCGTCTCCTGATAAAAGTTTAATTGAAACAGAAAAAGCGGTTATTGAAAAATTAAAGCAGTGTTTTTAAAGCAGTTTTTATTGTGCTATAATGAATTTGAGTTAGAATTAAATTTTAAATTTAAATAGTCCGATATCCGATTTCCGAAGTCCGATATCTGCTACGGGCATGTAGCTCAGCGGTTAGAGCGCCACGCTTATAACGTGGATGTCGGAGGTTCAATTCCTCCCATGCCCACATTTCGGATGTCAGACTATTTAAATATAATCCGATATCCGACATCTGAATTCCGAAATCCGAAAGGGCGTATAGCTCAGTTGGTTAGAGCGCCACGGTGACATCGTGGAGGCCTCCCGTTCGAATCGGGATACGCCCACAATTATTTTTACTGATAAAGGTTTATTAGGGGCGACAGCAGCCATCTCATAAAGCCGCCCAAGAGTCCGGTTATCATCAAACAAGACAAAAAGATAATTAAAATTCCAAATAGTTTTAAGACAAGGCGCGTTCCGCCTTCGCCATGAAGCCATTTTTCAGCCCAGCCGATAGATCCGATGGTTCTAAAAAACCATTCAGAATATCGAACAAAAAGATAACCGACAGCGATGCCGATTAAACCGAAAATAATCCTCCCAGTGATTGTCATAAAGTTGCTATAAAGATTAATTTTTTAATATCAGTAATTCAAAAATCGAATTTCGGATTATTTAAATATAATCCGACATCTGAATTCCGATATCAGATATCTGAAATTGTGGGCAGAGGAGGACTTGAACCTCCGACCTCTTCCTTATCAGAGAAGCGCTCTAACCAGCTGAGCTACCTGCCCATATCGGATATCAGATTTCAGATATCAGATTTCGGACTATTTAAATTTAATTTACCATTTTTTCAATTCTTTGAATATTTTATCGTTATTAATTATTCTACAAAAAAAATATAAAAAATCAAGCCCTTGAGATTTGCGCGGCAAACAGTCCTTTTATTTTATGGCAAGAAAAAATTTTACTGAAAATTATTTTTCTTTTAACACAAAAGCAGTTAAAGGCGAAGGAATAGGAAAAAAAATCGGATTTCCAACTATAAATTTAGACAAAATCAGTTTAAAAATTAATTATGGAGTGTATTTAGTTGAAGCCGATATTGATAATAAAATATATAAAGGGCTGCTGCATTTCGGACCAAAAAAAACCTTTGCTAACAATATTTCTTTAGAACTTCTTCTAAAAAACTTTATTTTCGATATCAGTAATAAGCCGATTAAAATAGCAATTATTAAAAGAATAAGAAATATAAAAAAATTTACTAATATTAAAGATCTTCAAAGCCAAATTAAACAAGATGTCGATTGTCTTTGCGAGGAATGAAGCGGAGCGATAGCGGAACGAAATGACGAAGCAATCTCATTACTTACGCAAAAAGATTTATAATCATAGATTTGTTCGCTCAGTAACGAGATTGCTTCGTCGCTCTTTCTCA
>JAGLJD010000071.1 GCA_023142625.1 Candidatus Parcubacteria bacterium
CAGCTTGCTGCGGGGTTATTCATTATTAAATTTATTCAAAATTATGTTCAGGCCAATTAGCCGCAGAGATTTAAAATAAAAGGATTAGTGAATTAAGTAATTCTTTTTGTATAAGAATATTTAATGCGGAATTTGGGGCTGGGGATTTTAATTACTTATTTAAATACTTATTTAAATAGGTATTTAAATAAGTATTTCTTTATCAGAGACGGATAGATAAAAATATAAGTAAAGTTTCAAAAAACAGTGAGATTGAATAAATTTAAAACTATTGACACATTTTATTTTTTTGTTATAGTAGAAGCAAAGTTAAATAACCGCAGACAATAGGCGTTGTTTTAATTGATAAAACGGCTTAATATCCTATCGAGGTAAATTTTATAATTTATTTTTGTCTGTAGTTAGTTTCTACAGATTTTTTATTTTTTAGAATAAAAACTTATGTCTAAAAGCAAAAAACAAAAAGAAGAAATTCTTAATTCTCTAACTGACAAATTAAACGATGCAAAAGGCGCTGTTTTCACAAGTTTTGTCGGATTAAAGGTTAAAGATATAGAAAGTTTAAGAAAATTATGCCGAGAGAGCGGTTCAGAATGCTTAGTGAGCAAAAAAACTTTATTGCGATTGGCTTTAAGCAAAGTAGGACTAAAAGATGCTGATGGAGAAATTTTTAACGATGAGGTTGCGGTAATATTTTCTTATAATGATGAAATTACAGCGGCAAAAATTGTTGGACAATTTTTTGAAAAGTGCGAAGCATTAAATATTAAAGGAGGAATTTTAGAGAATAAGATTATAGGTTTAGACAGCGTGAAACAGTTAATTAGCATTCCGTCCAAAGAAGAGCTTTACGCTAAATTAGTCGGAAGCATCAATTCTCCTTTAAGCGGATTAGTTAATACTCTTAACGGAAATTTAAGAAGTTTTGTTCAAGTTTTAAATTCAATTAAAGAGCAAAAGAGTTAATTAAAATATTTAATAAATAGCGTATAATAATTAGCCTATCGGCTGATTATTAAATGCTAACAAATATAAATTTATGAGTGAAGAGAAAAAAGTTGCCGCTGACGCTTCCGCGGAAGAGGCAAAAGACGAAAAAAAGGAAATAAAAGTTCCTGAAAAGTTTAAAAAATTAGTGGAAGAGATTGAGAAAATGAGCGTTTTGGATTTATCAGAATTAGTGAAAATTTTAGAAGACAAATTTGGCGTATCAGCGGCAGCTCCAGTAATGATGGCGGGAGCAGGCGCTCCAGCGGCAGGAGCAGAAGGGGAAGGCGCGGCTGAAGAGAAATCTTCTTTTGACATTGAAATTACGGCTGCTGGCGATAAAAAAATCGCTGTTATTAAAGTAGTCCGCGAGATTACCGAAGTCGGGCTAAAAGACGCGAAAGACTTGGTTGACGCGGCGCCAAAAGTCGTGAAAGAGGGCGTTGCCAAAGAAGAAGCAGAAGAGATTAAAAAGAAATTGGAAGAAGCTGGCGCTAAAGTTACTTTAAAATAGAGCAGATGCTGAATAAAGATCTAATAAAATATTTAAGAGAGAAGCATAGCGATTTTATTAAGTCGCGGCGCATGCTGATTAAAGAGAGCGGCGAGATTTTATCTTTATCTAAACGCGCGATATTTTCTTTTCACCGCGATGATTTTGAACAGGGCAATATTTTTATTGAAAAAGCTGAAGATTGCCTGAGTAGCATTCAGAAGCGTTTTATTGAAAAAGATATTTCTTTGTTGCAGGAAGGATCGCTCAAGGCGGCGCAGGAAGAATTTATTGAAGCAAAGTTTTTCAGTTTAGCTTTAACAGAAAAAGATTTAGGTAAAATAAAAGACATAGAGATAAATTATGAAAGTTATATCGGCGGTTTGTGCGATTTAACAGGCGAGTTAACGCGAAAAAGCGTCAATTTGGCAATCGCTGGAGATTTTAAAAAAGTTTTTTATTTTAAGGAATTCATAGAAGAGATTATCGGCGAGATCATCCAATTTGATCTAACTGGATATTTAAGGGTTAAATACGATCAGGCGAAAAACAATTTAAGAAAGACAGAAAAAATTTGTTATGATATTAAAATGAGAGAGCAAAGATAACTTTATTATATTTTAGCAAAATAAAAAAACGGAGATATATTTCTCCGTTTTTTAATTATTTTTATTTTTAACATAATTAATTAGTCTGTTATTGTTTTTGAATGCCAATATATGCATTAATAAAGATTTTTCCTGTTAGTGCTAAACAGATAGTTCTATGGCAGCCGTCATCTATGTCATATTTTTGCTTTAAATATTTTTTTTCGCTTCTTATCACGCCATCTTTAATAACGATAATTGGCATATATCGGTTAAGATGAGATACAAACGGCATTATTCTAAATAAATGATTCAGTTTATATTTTACTATCTTTGTGGAATTTTTGTATATTTGATTCGCTGACCATTTAGAATTTTTTATAAGCAAGTTGTCAGTAATATTTCCCATTCGCGGCCATACTCCAGTATTGTCAATTTTAATTCTGCCAAAATACCAATCACAGGATTTATATCTTTTTACACGATATTTATCAGATATGTTGCTCAAAAGTTTTTGTTCAGAATATTTTTTTATCTTTTTTTCGCTTTCAAAATATATCTTTTTATATTCATTTATATTATTAATTTTAGCGTACTTTTTTTTAAGTTCATTCGCCACAACAAATGTTTGAAGGATTTTTTTCAATTTAACTTTTTTCATTTTTTTGATATACAAACACTATTTTAAGAAAATAATTCTTCTAATGAATTCCCAACTTTTTTTCTGCCCGCTTCCGCATCTCTTATGCCTCCATATAGCATAACTTCGTTATTTTTAACCTTTAATCCTCCCGGATAAAATACATCTCTTAAACCTTCTCTTTTTGCTTCTCCTTTGCCAAAACATTCTGCCGTAGAGATTATTTTTTCTCCTAATACTTGCTCAGATTCTGGATCAAATACAAAAGTTATTCCATAATAACATTTTTCTTTTTTTTCATCTTTTTTCTTTTTTTCTTTTTCATCTTTAAAGCACGCTTTGTGTCCCAAAACGCCTATTTTATTATTATCTAATAAATAAAGTTCGTTAGCTCCTCCCCACTCCTCCTCAGTAAACAACACTTCTATTATTTTTGCTTTATTAATAATTTTTTTATTATTAAGTTCGTCAAGGGAATCGATTTCAATATATCCAATCTTTCCGCCAACCCCATCTTCTTTTCTCGTGCCGATATCCCAAGGTCTTGTAAAAACCGCTATTTTGTCATTTCGCAATTTTTTTATCCTAATACCTTTCATCCCTTCTGGTCCTTCGGCAAATTTTTCTAAATCATTTAGATTTTTTCCTTTATAAAAAATTGTTTTCCATGTTAGTGCGTCAATATTTTTTGGAGTTGGAGCTGGCGATGTTTTAACGCCACCGACTATTATCTCATCACCAATTTTAGTAAAAAATGGATCTTGCATTTTATAAATAGGAGTATTTTCAGCTGGAATCCAAACATCGCCATCCTTTATAAAAAACATTGACTGCGTATCAGTCTCTCTGTTTCTTGACTCAACTCTGCCTAAAATATAAGTAATCCCATCCACTTCAAAAGGGGCTGTTGGGTTATAAACATCCTTATTACCGACTCCTCTGAATTCTAGCTTCTCGCCAAGCGGCATTTTTTCTTTTTCCCCCATTTGTTTAAATTCTTTCAATAATTCAGAACAACTTTTCGGCGAAACCGCGCTTTCTTTTTCTTTATTTTTTAATATTTCAAAATTTTCCATAAATTTTAAATATGTTCTATGTCAATCGCAAAAATCTTGCTGCCAGACAGGATATAAATTTTTTTATCAGTTTCGTTGACTATAAAATCTTTTAGATTATTAAATTCATCAGAATAATACTGTATGACTAATTCGCCTTTTTTATTTAAAACCGTTATTTTTTTGCCTTCAGCGTCTAAAATATAGAGGTAATTTGAGTCAGCATCTGTCCAAATTTTATTAGCGGAAATCAAAATGTCGTTATTTTCAAATTGAAATTCTTGTTTTTTTCCTTTGAAAAAATTAAAAATAGTTTTATCAGAATTAAGAAGATAAATAGATCCGTCAACAGCCACAGAGACCGCTTTATTTAAATTCGCACTGTCATCTTTAAGCCATTTTTGTCCAGCGGAAAATTCATCGCCAGTGTATGAATATTTATAGATTTGATTATTCGCGATATCAACAGCATACATCCTCTTTCCATAATCGCATATAGCTGAAATATCGGCGTTTGATTCAGGAAATTCAACGAGCAGCGGTTCAAATTTATTGTTCTCTGTCTGTAGGCGAGAAAAAGCGTTCTCTTGATGAAGGACAATTAGGCTGTTTTCAATATTTGCCCGAGACAAAGCCGTCGGAATATTTAATTTTACATGATCTATTTTTTTTATAGATAAATTTTTTAGATCAAGCGCGAAAAAATTATTATCAAGTGCTAACGCATAAATTATTTCTTGAGAATTAATTATTTTAATAATAGGGGATTCTGTTAATTTATTAAAATTTGTCAAAGATTCGGGCTCTTTAATTTCTGTTATCAATCTCGCTTTAAAATCCAATTCCTTAATCTGCTGTTGTATTTCTATTAGTTTTGTTTTTTGCTCCTGTGAATTTTTAGGAAGTTTTTTAATTAAATTTTCTAATTCAATTAAAACAGCCATTTTATCGCTGTCATTATAAATTAAATTCGCTTCCAATCTGTTGATTTTTTCTTCTATTTCTAACTGCAATTCTTTATAATATTGATTATTTTCCTTTGCGCTTTTTTTATTTTTTAAATAGAAAGTGCCTTGCGCGAAAAGCGCTATAAATATT
>JAGLJD010000072.1 GCA_023142625.1 Candidatus Parcubacteria bacterium
CAAAAAAATATTAGTATCTTTTGGTATTAAGCTACCTCGCAATTAATTATTTACAAAAAAAGAATATCCCGCGATTTATTGCGAGATATTCATTAAGGAGGTTTAATATTAGAGAACTGAATAGGTGTTTTTGAAAAATAAAATTCATCTATTTAGTTCTCTTTTTTATTTTTGAAATTTGATTTTTATTTGCGTTTGTTATAAAAATCTTATATATTGAATTTAAAATCGACAAATTAATTTTTTATTTTAACATTTATGAAACAGGACAAAACAATAATAATCGGGCATAAGAATCCTGATGCGGATTCAATTATTTCCGCGATGATAATCGCTTTTTATAGCGAAAAAATTTTTGGGTTTAAAGCAATCGCAAAACGGGCTGGTGAAATAAACAGCGAAACAAAATTTATTTTGAATTTTTTGCCAAAACCGACTAAAATAAAAGTTCCGCAATTATTAAAAGAGGTTAAACAGGAAAAAGTAATTTTAGTTGACACTACTGAGCCGAGCCAAATTATAAGCGGCATAAATGAAGATAATCTATTTGCGATTATTGACCATCATAATTTAGGCGGATTAAAATCAATGTCGCCGATTTACGCAAGGGTTGAGCCGCTGGGCTGTACCTGTTCAATTATATATAAAATTTTAAAAGAGAAGAAAATAAAAATCAGCAAAGACGCGGCAACATTAATGATCGCCGCGATTATTTCAGACACGCTGTTTTTTAATTCCCCGACAACGACAAGCGAAGACAAAAAAATCGCTAAAGAATTAAACATAATCGCGAAATTAGATTTAAAAAAATTCAGCGCGGAAATGTTTAAAGCAAAATCAAACTTAAAAGGGATTAAAACAGAAGAGATTATTGAAAAAGATTACAAATTTTTTCAGATGGGAAAACATAAAGTCGGAGTTGGAATTTGGGAGACAGTTGATTCCGCAAGTATTATAGAAAAAAAAGAACAAATTTTTTCAGCAATGAAAAACAAAAAAACAGAAGAAAATTTAGATCATCTGTTTTTCGGCGTAGTGGATATTTTAAAAGAAAATATGAAATTTTTTTTATTAAGCGAAAAAGAAGAAAATTTAGCGAAACAGATTTTTAAAGGCAAGTCAGAAAACAGAATAATGTTTTTGCCCGGCGTTGTTTCTCGAAAAAAACAGATTGTGCCTCAGTTAAAACAAGTGTTGAGTTAAACCCATTTTATGGAATATTTTATAGTTATTTTTTTGATTTTATTCTCAGCTCTTTTTTCAGGGCTTACTTTGGGTTTTTTTAGTTTAAACAAAGATGATTTAAAAAGAAAAGTTGAACTTGGGGATAAGCAGGCAAAAAAAATTTATAAAATTCGCAAAAATGGAAACCTGCTTCTTTGCGCTTTGCTAATAGGCAATGTCGCGGTAAATTCAACCCTGTCAATTTTTTTAGGATCAATCGCTTCTGGATTTGTTGCTGGCATAACCGCTACTTTTTTAATTGTTATTTTTGGAGAGATAATTCCGCAAGCCGCATTTTCCCGCTATGCTTTAATTTTAGGAGCCAAGTTCGCTTGGCTTGTTAAATTATTCATAATAATTTTTTTCCCAATCTGCTGGCCGATTGCTTGGGTTCTTAATAAAATTTTAGGCAATGAAATGCCGAATATTTATTCAAAAACTGAACTGGCAAGAATAATTGAGGAGCACGAAGATTTAAAAGAGAGTGAAATTGACGCTGACGAAGAGAAAATTATCAAAGGGGCTCTTTCTTATTCTGACAAAACAACACAAGAGATAATGACGCCGCGGACAGAAGTTGTTTTATTAAAACACGACCAAATATTAAATAAGAAAGCAATTGATAAAATAAAAAATTCAGGACACTCCCGCATCCCTGTTTACAAAAGAGATTATGATGACATTATAGGGGTTTTATATGTTAAAGATTTAATCGGCGAGGACTTAAAAAATAAAACAGTTGAAGAATTATGCAGGGTGGGCGTAATTTTTGTTGATTATAATAAAAGTTTAGACGACCTTTTAAACGAGTTTAAAAAAAGAAAGCATCATCTGTTTGTTGTTTTAAATAAATTTGGAGGAGTTTCAGGGATTGTGACAATTGAAGATGTTTTAGAAGAGATTATCGGAGCGGAAATTATGGACGAATTTGACAAGTATGAAGATTTGCAAAAAATCGCTAAAATAAAAGCGTTGAAAAAAAAGAGAAATAAAATTTAAAAATATATGAGCGAAAAATATAATCATAAAAAAATAGAAAAAAAGTGGGCGGAAAAATGGGTTAAGGATAAATCGTTTACGCCTAATTTAGAGAAAGCTAAAGACCCATATTACGCGCTCTTTATGTTTCCATATCCAAGCGCTGAAGGTTTGCATATCGGCAATTTTTACGCTTTTATCTGCGTGGATGTTATGGCAAAATACAAGCGGCTCCAAGGAAAAGCCGTTTTTGAGCCGATCGGCTTTGACGCTTTTGGAATGCATTCTGAGAATTACGCTTTAAAAATTAATGAAACGCCGAGAAAAATGCTGAACCGAACCATAGCTAATTTTAGAAAACAGCTGAGCTCGGCCGGCTTGGGGTGCGACTGGACGCGTGAAGTTGACACGACAACTTCTGAATATTACAAATGGACCCAGTGGATTTTTACAAAATTATTTGAAAAAGGGCTGGCTTACCAAAAAGAGGCTTTGTTAAATTGGTGCCCCGGATGCAAAACTGTTTTGGCCGATGAGCAGATTGAAGACGGAGTATGTGAAAGATGCAAAACCGCTCCGGAAAAAAAGACAATGAAGCAATGGTTTTTAAAAATCACGGCTTACGCCCAGCGCCTGCTTGACGGGCTGGATGACATGGATTGGTCTGAAATTACAAAACACGCGCAGAGGAACTGGATTGGTAGGTCGGAAGGAGCAAAGATAGTCTTTAAAGCCAAAAGTCAAAAGTCAAAAGTCAAAAATGAAATTGAGGTTTTTACGACAAGACCAGATACGCTTTTTGGCGCTACATATATGGTGTTGTCGCCTGAGCATTCATTAGTTAAAAAAATAATCACTCCTGAACATAAAAAAGAGGTTGAAGAATATATTAAAAAATCCGGGGCAAAATCTGATTTGGAGCGGGCTGAGGCGAAAGAAAAAACAGGCGTTTTTACCGGCGCCTACGCTGTCAATCCTGTTAATAATGAAAAAATTTCGATTTGGATTGCTGATTATGTTTTAACGGGCTATGGCACTGGAGCAATTATGGCAGTGCCAGCTCATGACGAACGGGATTTTGAGTTTGCGAAAAAATATAATTTGCCGATTAAAAAGGTCGTTATTCCGATATTCGGCGATAAACACGAACAAGAAGAATACAGAGAAACAATTACCGCCTTAATATACAGAAAAAAAGATAATAAATTTTTATATTTAGATGATAATCATTACAAGATAGTCGCGCCAATAATTGGAGGAATTGAAAAAGGCGAATCTATTAAGGATGCAGCCGAAAGAGAAGCCTATGAAGAAACAGGATATAAAGCAAGGTTTGTTAAAAAACTCGGCGGACAAATTGAATCCCATTTTTTTGCTTCACATAAGAATGTCTGGAGGCACAGATTAGACCAGCCTGTTTTATGCGAATTATTAGATGAAAACGCGGAGCCAGACGAAATATCTAAAGAAGAAGACAACAAACATAAAGTTATATGGATAACCGCTGAAGAAGCGTTAAAAAGGATTGCGCATGGGGATAATAAAATGGGGCTATTAAAATATTTGGGAAAAGCAGAGGTTTTCACGGGTGAAGGAAGAAATGTAAATTCCATATCTTTGAATGGTTTAACAACCAAAGAAGCAAAAGAAAAAATGATTAAGTGGCTGGAAGAAAAGAAAGTTGGAAAAAAAACCATTAACTATAAGTTGCGCGATTGGTGTATTAGCCGTCAGAGATATTGGGGACCGCCAGTGCCGATTGTTTATTGCGATAAATGCGGCGTTCAATCTGTTCCTGAAAAAGACTTGCCTGTTAAACTGCCTGAGATGGAAAAGGACTGGGAGCCGGCAGGAGACGGGCGGGGACCGCTGGCTAAAGTTGATGGATTTATGAAAACTGTATGTCCAAAATGTGGCGGTTTTGCTGAACGAGAACCAGATGTTATGGATAATTTTTTAGACTCAGCATGGTATTTTTTTAGATATATTGACACAAAAAATGGCAAAGAAATTTTTGATAAAAAATTAGGCAAAAAATGGCTGCCTGTTGATTTCTATGTCGGCGGCAATGAGCACGCAGTTTTGCATTTAATGTACACCCGATTTATTACCATGGATCTTCACGATCTTGGATTAATTAATTTTGACAATCCTTTTAAAAAATTTCGGGCAAACGGAATGATATTAAAGGACGGTAAAAAGATGAGCAAATCAAAAGGTACTTTCATAAAAGCGGCTACTTACTTAAAGT
>JAGLJD010000073.1 GCA_023142625.1 Candidatus Parcubacteria bacterium
AAATGACATAGTTATAAATTTAAAATTATTTTAGGATGTATATTATTAAATCCCCAATATTTGTTCCTGCCTCTTTTGTCATTATAATAGAATTTTTAATTTTTTTCAACATAGCGCTGCTGTCATAATTTTTAATATGCCGCGCAATATCAATTTTTTTATTTTTTGCGGTTTTAAGAGAATTATTGTCAACTATAGCTCCGGCAATATTTGGCAAAAAATCAGCCCCGTCGCTATTAACACTCACAAGGGTCCAACTTTGTTTATATTGTTTCATGGCTAAAATAGAATTTGCCGCATAATGCTGGTTTCTGCCGCCCTTGCCATGTTTAAGGGGAAGTTTTGGAGTTGTTTCACCGCCGATTATAAGGCAATTATAATGTTTGTATTTTCCTTTAAGAATTTTTTTCGCGCGACGATTTGATATTTTAACCGGATCGCCAATCTGTTTATCGGTAATAATCAGCGGTTTAAGATTTAAATTTTTCGCTTTTTTAAAAATTGCTTCCAGCGCGAATTTATTATTTCCGATAATGCAGTTTTTGCAATTATTTAAAGTTTTTGGAGCGTCTGCCGTTTTTTTATCAACCCTGTTTTTCAAATATTTTTTTATGATCCTTGGGATCGTCCGCTGCAAATTATATTCTTTAATAATTTGCCAAGCTTGTTTAAAAGTTGAAGAACATGGGGTCGTGATGCCCGAAGCGATTATTTTTAAATCATCTCCGGCAACATCGGATATAATTATTGAAATGACCGCGGCTGGAGAAAAGAATTTTCCAAATTTACCGCCTTTAATTTTAGACAGATGCTTTCTGACGGTATTTATCTCTTTTATATTCGCGCCTGAACTTAATAACAGCTCGGTTATTTTTTGTTTGTCTTTTAGTCTGATTTTATCAGACGGGCAAGGCATCAGAGCTGATCCGCCGCCAGAGATTAAACAGATTACAATATCATTTTTGTTAATTTTGTATCTGTTTTTTAAAGCAAGCATCTGCTTGACGCCAAAAATTCCTTTTTGGTTTGGAATAGGGTGGTCTGCTTTGACGATTTTAATTTTTTTAACTTTATTATTGCTGTTATTGCAATTAACTGTACCTGCTGTTATATTTTTAATTTTGATGATTTTTTCCAGTTCTTCTGCCATCGCGCCAGCGGCTTTTCCGCCTCCGACGACAAAAATTCGTCCTGATTGCGAAAGAGTATAATTATTTTTTTTAATTTTTAAAAGCCGTTTTTTATTATTATAACTAATCGCGCCGCGCATTAAATTTTTAGGCATAACGCTTTTGACGCCAACTTCAATCAAGTCTAGGATTATTTTTCGAGATTGAGTAGAGGAGAGCTCCTTTTTATTTTTTATAAACATAAAATTTATTATAGCAAAAAAATTTTATTTAACAAAATTTTATTTGCAATATAATTAAATAAAGTCTAAAATAAAATAATAAATAAAAAATTATGAAGCAAAAAGAAATTGTTGATTTAAATAACTCTAATAATACGCCAGCAGTTTCTATTGTTGGAGTTGGATATGTCGGCTTGACGCTTGCGGCAATTTTATCAAACGCAGGGATTAAAACTTATGCGGTTGACATAGATAAAGATAAAATTGATATTATTAAAAAAGGCAAGTCTTATTTTTTTGAGCCCGGCTTGAATGAATTTGTAAAAGAAGGAATAGAATCTAAAAAATTAATTCCAACAACAAATTATAAGGCAGCGATTGAAAATTCTGACATTACTTTTATTTGCGTTGGAACCCCGTCTAATCCTGACGGAAGCGTTAATTTGGATTTTGTTTTCAAGTCAGTTAAAAGTATTTTGGAAAATATTAAAAGTGATTTAATTATAGTCCAGAAATCCACAGTTCCTGTCGGAACAGGAAAAAGAATAAAAAAGATGATTGATAAATATAACAGCAAAGATATAAATATAAATTTAATCTCTTCTCCTGAATTTTTAAGAGAAGGATCTGCTGTTTTTGACACTATTTTTCCAGATAGAATTATAGTTGGCGGAAACAGCAAAAAAGCGATTAAAAAAGTTGTAGCGCTATATGAAAAAATAGATAATTTTGCGAAAAATGTGAAACAGAATGATTTTATGGAATACGCTTTATTGTATACTAATAGAAAGCGCAACGAGGATTTAGCATCTTTTTTTAAAAGGGTTATTGAAACTGATTTAGAAAGCTCGGAATTAATCAAGGTGACAGCTAATTCATTTTTAGCTTTGAAAATTTCTTTTGCAAACAGCGTTTCGCGGCTTTGCGCGCAAAACAGAGCTAAAACAGCTGATGTAATGGTGGGTATAGGATCAGATCACAGAATAGGAAAATCTTTTTTAACCCCAGGCCTCGGTTATGGAGGCGGCTGTTTTCCGAAAGATGTCGCTGGTATGATAAATTATGCGAATAGTTATAATTTTAGTTTTAATATTTTGGACGAAGCTGTTAAAATCAATGAAACGCAAGTCTACTTTGCCATAAGCAAGATTAAAAAGTTATTAGGCGAAGATTTAAGAAACAAAAAAGCCGCGTTTTTAGGGCTATCCTATAAACCTGGAACAAGCGATGTTAGAAAATCGCAAGCTTCCCGCCTTTTGCGGAAGATTTTAGACAGAGGGATGGCTGTTTTTGTTTATGATCCGCAAGCCATTAGTGAAGCGAAAAAAAAGATTAGCCATAAAAATTTAACTTATATTGATAATATAAAAGATGTATTTAAAAAAGCGGATATTATTATTTTGGCGACTGAGTGGAATGAATTCGTTGATTTTGATTATTCTAAAATCACCAAAGATATGAATTCTCTGAATTTTTTTGACGGCAGGGGAGTTATTGACGAGGATAAAATAAAAGAGTTAGGTTTTAATTTTATTGGATTTTAAATATTGAGAAATAGGATTATAAATAAAAATTTGTTTTATGAGGGAATTTAGACATAAAGCAATTATCAAAAGTATTTTAGGAGCGAATATTGAAATTGAGAAAGTTTTTATTTTAAATAATTTTGGCTCTGGAAACATATTAGTTTTTCAATTGAAGGGAAAGAAAGTCAAGTATTTATTAAAATCTTATAATGAACAAAAATATATAGACAGAGAAACGAAAAATTTAAAAAATATCAACGACATCACAATTTTTAATAAGCCGAAATATTTTGGAAAATATAAAAATTTTTATATTCAGGAATATATTAAAGGCGACCTTTTTCAAAATTTAATAAAAAAATCGCCAAATAAAAATCTTGAAAAATATTATTTATCAGCAGTTGAGAATTTAACAATAATTCATACATCAAGCAATTATGTAAAAGACAAACGCAAGTTAAATAGAGTATTTTTTCCAGCGGGTTTAAAAAAACGATTAGATATTGCTTTTAACTTAATTCAAAGTTTCGGTTTTATTTTTTATAAAGAGGCAGTAGGAGAGATTAATGAAAAATGGATTAAAGCTATAAAAAAAATAAAAATAGAAAAATTGATCAATGATTTAAAAATAGAAAAAAGCGATTATTTTTTAGGGCATGGAGATTATAAGCCGAACAATATAATTTTTACCAAAGATAAAAAAATTTTTATCATTGATTGGCTTGGAATGTCAAAAGCCCAGCCGTGGTATGATTTGGCGTATTTATTAGCGTTGCTTGATTTAAATAAGCGATTTCAGTTTTTTGAAATTTATTTTAATATAATGCGTGAAAAAGGATATTTATTAAAAATGTCAAAAGTAAAAGCCAAAAGATTATTTAAAAGCGGAATAATATTTCAAGAAATTATAAGGGCTAAATCAAACGCGCATTTAATTAAAAAAGGAAAAACGCAAAAAGAATTATGTCATATTAAAGAATTCAAAAATGCCTTAGATGGCTTGTTAAATATTTTAGAATATAAAATATAACTTTATGAAACAAAAATTAATTACTGGCTTTAAGCCGTCCGGGGATATTCATTTGGGCAATTATCTCGGCGCGATGAAGCATCTGCCAGAATTGGAAGAAAAATATGAATCATTTATTTTTATTCCAAATTACCATGCTTTAAATAGCGTTCAAGATGCTGAAAAGTTATCGCATTTAACAATGGACGCGGGAAAAGCTATTTTAGCGCTTGGGTTAAATCCAGACAAAACAATTATTTTTAAACAGTCTGATGTTCCTGAAGTCTGCGAACTTTCTTGGATTTTAGGATCTTTAATGCCGATGCCGTTGCTGGAAAGAGCGCACGCGTACAAAGACGCGAGAGATAAAAATAGAAGCATAAACGCGGGAGTTTTTAACTACCCGCTTTTAATGGCGGCTGATATTTTGATTTATAAAATTAATATTGTCCCAGTAGGCAAAGACCAGAAACAGCATATTGAGATAGCGCGGACAATAGCGCAGAAATTTAATAATCAATTTGGAAAATTTTTTATCGAGCCGCAGGAGATAATACGAAAAGAGGTTGAAACAATAATCGGATTAGACGGCAGGAAAATGAGCAAGAGTTATAATAATGTCATCGGGCTGTTTGAAAGCGAAGAGGAGACAATAAAAAAAGTGATGTCAATCAAGACAGATTCTCGCCGCCCGGAAGAGCCGAAAAATCCTGAAGAATGCGCTATTTTTGCTTTGCATAAGCATTTTTCCAAAAACGGTTTAGATGAAATCGCTAACAGATACAAGCAGGGAAAAATTAGTTACAAGGAATCCAAGGATATTTTAGCGGAAAATATAAATAAAGAATTAAGGCAAATTCGCGGCAATAAAAAAGAATTTGATAAAAATGAAGATTTTGTAAAAAAAGTTTTAAAAGACGGCGGAAAAAAAGCGCGCGAAATCGCGCGCGGAACAATGAAAGAGGTTAGAAAATTAGTCGGTTTGCTATAATTTGTATTTTTTTAAAAGTTTGTTAGAATGTAGATAATTAAACCACTAAATTTTTTAAAACTTTTGTCTTTGCGAGGAGCCGAACGACCCGCCTAAGTTTTTGTGAAACAAAAATTTAGTCGGGGAAGAGAGAGCGACGAAGCAATCTCGTTGTTTACGCAAAAAGGTTTTTTATAGATAAATTTTTTCGTGCTCAGTAATGAGATTGTCGCCCTATCGGGTGACCACCCGTTAGGTGTGGCTTCGTCATTTCGTTCCGCTACCGCTCCACTTTATTCCTCGCAAAGACAGCGTAATTTATGGATAATCAAAATTTTTTACAAATAGAATTTTTAGGAAATACGGTTCAGGATTTTATTATCGCCGCTGGCGCTTTTATTCTATTCTTAGCGATTTTGAAATTATTCCAAACAATCATCTTAAAAAAATTAAAGAAATTAGCGCTAAAAACCAAAACAGATATTGACGACACTTTAATTGAGATTTTGAACACCCTGAAGCCGCCGTTTTATTCTTTCTTGGCGTTTTATTTTGCCGCGCAATTTTTATCGTTAAACGATATTTCCGCGAAAGTTTTACAGATAGCAATTTTAGTCTGGGTAATGTATCAGGTAATAATAGCAGTTCAGATTTTAATTAATTATATTGTCCGCAAAAAGATGGGCGGGGAAGATGATCAGGCGGCGAAATCAGCGGCGGAAATGTTAAGCGGCGTTTCTAAATTCGCGCTTTGGGCGTTTGGAGCGCTTTTCGTCCTCTCTAATTTGGGAGTAAATGTGAGTTCTTTAATTGCCGGGCTGGGAATCGGAGGCATCGCGATCGCTTTCGCTTTGCAGAATATTTTAGGCGATCTGTTCAGCTCTTTTTCAATCTATTTTGACAAGCCGTTCAGAGTAGGCGATTTTGTAGTTTTAGGAGATCAGATGGGAACTGTTAAAAAGATTGGGATTAAAACAACTAGAATTCAGGTTCCGCAAGGCGAAGAACTTGTTGTTTCAAACAGCGAATTGACAAAATCGCAGTTAAGAAATTTCGGCGTTATGCAAAAGCGGCGGAATCTGCACCACATAGGCGTTAGTTATAGCACCTCTCCTGAAAAATTAAAAGAGATTCCAGGAATGATAAAAGAGATTATTGATAAGCAAGAGAATACGGAATATAATAGGGTTCATTTTAAGGATTTTGGCGATTACAGTTTGGTTTTTGAAATTGTCTATTATGTTTTGTCTGGTAATTATGCGGTTTTTATGAGCGCCAAGCAGAGCGTAAATTTGCAGATTATAGAAAAATTTAATCAAGAAGGAATTGAAATCGCTTTTCCAAGCCAGACGATTTATTTAGAGAAAAGTTAATATTTAAAATAAAATTTTTTAAACCCAAACCAAAAGGAGGGATTATTATGGGAATTATAAAATTTAATTTACTTTTTTTACCTCTAATGGGGCTTTTTTAATTTTTTGTCTTTGCGAGAAGCTGAACGAGTGAAACGAGTGAGGTGCGACGAAGCAATCTCATTACTGAAAGAACGAAACTATAATTAAAGATTTATTCACTCAGTAATGAGATTGCCGCGTCGGCTATTGCCTCCTCGCAAAGACAGAGGAGAGAAAGACATTGATTTTAATCAAATCTTAATTTTCAATAGAATAAAAAAGTTAAATATGCAGGATAAATTTTCAAAATTAATACCTTTAATATTTTTATTTTTTTTAATTATGCCTCTTTTGGGCAAAAATGCAATCCCTTTCATTATTATCGCGGGGGTTGCTTTTGCTGTCTCAAAAGGCATTAAAAAACATATGATGGAAAATCAGACAATAAACATCAACCCGAATATAGATTTGGGAAAATTTAAAAGCGCTGGAAGGATTATTGCCGTGGCGATTTTGCTAATAATTATTTTGGCAATATCAATAGTGGTTATTCCAGCTGGCGAAACAGGAGTTTATCATCTTTTCGGAAAGGTTCGCGACAAAGAATTCAGTTCGGGAATTCATCTTAAAAATCCGCTTGCTAAAATTACCAAGATGAGTATCCGAACGGAAGAATACACAATGAGCGTTATAGAAGGCGAGGGCAGAGTAGCATCCGCGGACGCAATTAAAGCATTGACAAAAGAGGGGCTGGAAGTAGATTTGGATATTACGATTTTGTATCATTTAGACGAAAGCAAAGCGTCGGATGTTTTTAAAGATATAGGATTGGAATATGAGCAAAAAATACTCCGTCCGGGAATTAGAAGCGGAATCAGGGAAGTAGTCGCGAATTATGAAGCAAAAGATATTTACTCAACAAAAAGGGAAGAGTCTGCCGTGAAAATTTTAGAAAAATTAAAGAGCGATATTGATCCGCGCGGAATTATTATTGAGGAAGTCTTATTGCGGAATGTGAATTTGCCGGCAAAACTTTCCGACGCGATTCAGGAAAAATTGACAGCTGAGCAAGAATCTCAAAAATATGAATTTATCTTGCAAAAAGA
>JAGLJD010000074.1 GCA_023142625.1 Candidatus Parcubacteria bacterium
TCAACAATATCGCTAAAAAAATATTTATTTGCTAATCGCGTAAAAAAATTTTTAATATTGTCAAATAGCGCAAGCAGTATCGCGGCGACGGAAAATGCCATCCAGACTATTATCCAATTGACTTTTATATTTCCAGCAGAAGAGGTTATGTAAATTGCAAACAATACAATAGATAAATATGATATGATTGTGAAAAAATAGACAGTTGTTTTGCGGATGATGACGGTTATATCCATTAAGCGATGACGAAGGATCGCATAAGAAAATAAAATAGGATATAAAATAACCAAAAAATTGCCTAATGGAAGAATATTTATATTATACCAAAGAAAAAAGTTAGTTGCCCCGCCGCCAAAGCCCAAAATAGAGCCTATTATTACATATTTTAATTGAGTATGCTTTAAGCCAATTGATTTATTGTAATGTTTGAATAATAAACAAAGAGAGTAAATAACTAAGCCAATATAAACACAGATTAAATAAATTGTATATAATATACCCGCTTGCGGCCAAAAAGAAAAATAATTTATTGGCTTAACATTTTGTATAAATAATGGAGAAAATGAGAATAATAGAAAAAATAATACTATTATGTAAAATAAAATAACAATTCGTTTTTTTTGTTTATTTAAATTTAGTAAAGATATAATCCAATGGAAATAAAATAAAGGAATCATGGTAGAACCAATTGATAACATTCTTGTCCAAAATAAAGCAATTTCTTTGTCATCATAAACAGTTAGCCATTGCCAATAACAAAATGCCCACCATGCCGTAGCAAATGTTAATAAAAAGCCAGTTTGATTAATTATGCTTTTTTTGTTATTTGACAAAACAATAATACCAAAAACAAAAGATACAATTCCAGTGATTAAACTATCTATTGACAAAATATATTGCATATTTATTTTTTACAAATTGCTATATTATGAATATGAAAAAAATCGGAAATAATTTTAATATTTTGACAATTAAATCCTCCTTTTTCTAATAAGTATATTAATTCTTGTTTACTTCTATATATCATAGGCCAAAGCAATACCCAGTCTAAAAATATTTTTTCACGATTTTTTTGAATATTACAAGTTATAAATACCCCGTTTTCTGTTAATTGTTTTTTAATTCTTTTAATTAAAAGGATAGCTTTTTGATTCGGGCGATAATCCAAAAAACCCACCATTTCAATTATATGTGGCTTAAAATTTTTACATACTTCTTCTAATTCGCTTGAAGATGCATGAATAAAAGAAAATTGATCTTCCATCCCCTCCGCCTTCACTATTCTTTTAGCCTCATTTATAGCCGTAACATCAACATCTAAAAGTTTTATTTTTATATTAACACCAGAATATTTTTTAATAGCCTCAATAACAGCCATAGCAGAACCAGAAGCAATAGATAATAATCTTATTTCAGATTCATTTTTAAATTTTGTAAAAATTTGCACTAATAAATTTATTACAATTTTAAGTCTATTATTTATGGCTTGGCGATTTTCCATTTTTTCAATCCAAAAATTGGTAAGTAATTTTTCCAATCCGTTTTTTAATTGCGGTTTTATTTTTTCATAATAATTATAAAATAAATAAAGTGATTTCCAGTTAGCCGCATTGTATTTTGATCTATGATTAAATTTATTAAATCTATCTACAAAAATACTAGAAAAATGTTTTTTGTCGCGACCCATTTCCCACATGATTTCTTTTATTGATTTATTTTTAGTTTTTAAAATCTTTTTGTAAAATAATTTAATTAAATTAGTAATCATGGCTAATATGCTTACTAACCATAAAAAAACAATATAAAATATATTTCTTCTATTGTATTCGCCGTTAAATTTTTTTGCATCTAATATTATAATACTGCATTTATTTTTTATACTCATTTTTAAAATTATTTATAAAATTACACCAAACTTTCCCATTATTTTTTACTAAATTAAAAAATTTATTTTTAGGCAAAATAGAAAACAAGAAATTTTTGATAATTTTAATCATTGTTTTCGAGATTACAATATCTTAAATTATTCCCCCTCGTTATTTTTTTATTATACCAAAAAAATGATAAAAAAACAATTTTGAATAAATATTATAGAGAAAAATTCAATGGATTAAAATTTGAAAAGAAAGGAAAAAAATAATAAAATAATTTTGACAGATTTTTGTTTTCGTGATATTTTAAAATCAAGATAATAAAAATTTGTAAAAAATTATGTTGGATAAAAAAGACAATTTAATAATTTTTGTTTTATGCCTAATCGTGATAAGTTTAGGCGTTTTAATTATGCTTAAAAATTCTGCTGATGTTGGAAATGAAAAAATTAACATTGATAAAAATAGTAATGTTAGTATTGACAAAAATGTAAATATAGATATAAATAATAATGTTGATCAAAATACAAATATTAATGAACCAGTTGCGACTACGACAGATAAAAATCAAACACCTGAAAATTTTGTAAAAGAATTTTATGATTATTATTTTGGTCCGCATTATCCAGGTGGGATTAGTGGATTTGAATTTATAAAAAATAATTATTTATCTGATTCTTTTCTAAAAAAAATGGAAGGTGATAAACCTAGATCATATTATTTAACATGTGCTCAAGAAAATCCTATTAGTACTAGAGAGTATGAAAATATAATAACTACTAAAAATACATCCTTAGTTTTAGCAAGCCATCTTTATTATAGAGATAAACAAATATTAGTAGAATTAAAATTTAAAAATAATCAATGGAAAATAGATGATATTCAGTGCTTGCCAATGCAATCTGAATATAGAACGCCAAAAAATATTGCAAAAGAATTTTATAATTGTTATTTAGGAGGTTATCAAAAAAAATTTATTGATTTTAAATATATTAAAGATAGCGATTTTTTAACTGATTCTTTTTTGAAAAAAATAGAGGATGGTGAATATAATCCATCTTTATTATTGTGCTCTCAAGAAGTTCCAATCAGTAGTAAGTTTGATAAAGCAAAAATTACTGGCAACACAGCTTCTGTTTTAGCACATCATCTTTACTCAAACGATAAGCAAGTATTAGCAGAATTAAAATTTAAATTAAAAGATGGTGAGTGGAAAATAGATGATATCCAATGCTTGAAATAAGAATTAAATATTTTTTTAGGAATACAAATAATTGTGTTTCTGAAAGAGTAATTTTACTCTAAATAAAAAAGAGGAGGTGATAAAGATGTTCTTTATAAGGAATGTTCTTTAACAATTGTTAAGTTGATTGAAAATTAAAAAAATTTTTTTAACAAAAATCAAAACAAACAGAAAGAAAGGGA
>JAGLJD010000075.1 GCA_023142625.1 Candidatus Parcubacteria bacterium
GCGGTTTTCTAAAATTCGTGTTAATCTCTAAAAGCGTTTTTGAAATCCCGTGCCTAATCGCTTCTGCCTGCCCACAAACTCCGCCGCCTTTTACTTTTGCTAAAATTTCCAATTTTCCAATCTGCCCGACGACTTTCAATGGCGCATTGATTATTTCTTGCATAACTTGGCTTGGAAAATAATCTTTAATGTCTTTTCCATTGACGGTTATTTTGCCGTCTCCTTTTTTAAACAGCCTGATTTGCGCTGAAGCTTCTTTTCTTCTGCCAACTTCGTAAATATATTTTTTCTTGCTTTTTATCGCGCCATCATTTTCAATGGCTTTCTCCTTGACTGGCGCCTTTTCTTTCTGCTTATCCTCCTGTTTGCCTGATTTGCTTGCGATAATTTTTGTTTTTTCAACTATATTTTTCTTTTCCATAATATTTTATATTGTTTTTAATCTTTTTATCATATTTGGGCGCAAACGATTTTTCGGCAGCATATTATAAACCGCTCTGCGCAATACTTCCCCAGGGTCGCTTTCAAAAACCTCCCCCATCTTTTTTGTTTTCAGCCCTCCTTGATATCCTGAATAATGATAATAATTTTTCTGTTTTAATTTTTTGCCGGTAAATTTAGTTTTGGAAATATTTTTTACAACAACAAAACTGCCGTTATCTTGATGAAATTCAAAATTCGGCTCGTTTTTTCCGCGCAAAAACATAACTGCTTCTGTAGCAATCCTGCCAATCGCCTTATCAGCCGCGTCTATTGTATAAGTTTTTCTATTCATTTTTTATATAAATTATATTTCAAAAATACTTTTTAAATCTTCAACTGCTTTTAGTCCCTTAGTTCTAGCTTCTTCATCTATGGAATCATTAGGCTTATATTGCGCAATAGCCATATAGAGCCTCTTAAGAATTTCTTTTCTAACTAGCTTTATTTCTTCTGTTTGGCTCTGACCAATCATCTTTAATAACTTAAAAAGGTCAATTCCTCCAAATTTAGCATAACAATTACGATCGTTTCCATCTTTATAAGTTTCTTCAAAAAGACCAATGCTTTGTTCTAATGAAAGCAAAGTTTTATCAAATTCAAGTTCTTGTTCGTTAGTTTGTTCTGTAATTTTATTTTCTAAATTTTCCATAATAATTTTTGTTAATTTATTAACTTTTTGATTTTAAAAATTAATAAATCTATAAATAATTAAATTAAAAAATTATTTAAACAAATTCTATCTGCGCCATTTCAGCGCCGTCGCCCTGCCTTCTGCCTAATCTAATAATTCTGGTATATCCGCCAGTTCTGTCTTTGTATTTTGCGCCAAGATTATCAATCGCCTCTTTAACCGCTTTTTTCTGCAATAAAACCGCGATCAACTTTCTTCTGGCTGTTAAATCGCCCTGTTTGCTCACAGTAATTAATTTTTCAACTAACGGCTTTACCGCCTTGGCTTTAGCGTGGGTTGTTTTGGTTTTTTTGTGAATTATCAAACTTGACGCTAAATTCCTCAGCATCATCTCTCTTGCCTGTTTTTTTCTGTCTAAAATTACTCCTTTGTTGCGATGTCTCATATATTTTACCTTAATTCTATTTTTTTAATTTTATTCTATTTTTTAATTTTATCATCCTTTTTGCCTTTTTCTTTTTTATCTTTCTTGTCTTTTCCATCTTTCTTTTTTTCCGCTTTTTTGCCTGTTTTGTTTTTATCTTTCTTGTCCGATTTTAAATTTTCTTGAACAGAATTAAATTGTCCCGCTAAAATATCAACAGACTGCGTCAAAGCTTCCATAGGAGAAATAACTCCGCATGTTTCAATATTAAAAATAATATTTTCATAATTCGTCAACTGCTTAACTCTTGTATTCTCTATCTTTATTCCAACTTTTTTTACAGGGTTGAAAAAAGCGTCAATCGCGATTACTCCGATTTCCTTTTTCTCGCTCCTTTCTTCTATCGGCCAATATCCAGTTCCGTTCTTGACAAACATTTCTATTTTAATTTCCGCTTTGCTGGAAGTCAGGGTGGCGATATGCGCGTCTTCCGTAACCACTTCAATATCGCTATTCGGCTTAATATCCTTGGCTTTAAGCTCTTTCTTGCCTTTGGCTTCTAAAACTATTTTTACTTCTTTGTCAGAATGAACCTTAAAATGAATCTGCTTTAAATTTAAAATTATTTCAACCATATCCTCTAAAACATTCGGAATAGTTGAAAATTCATGCTGGACGCCTTTTATTTTAATGGAAAAAATAGCGCCTCCGGACAAAGAAGAAAGCATAACTCTTTTTAGCGCGTTGCCAAGAGTTGTTCCATATCCTGGATGACATGGACCGATTATAATCTCTTCGCTGTTGTCCGCGATTTTTTTAGAAATAATTTTTTGTGGAAAATCAATGCTCATATTATATTAAAATTAACAAATAATGAAATTAGTATTGCTTATGTGATAATTTGTAAAAAGCGTTGCTTGCCCCATCATCTGATGGGGTGAAATTGTAAAAAAATAATTAAAAATTATTTTTTACAATTTCAAATTATCTTGAATAAAATTCAATAATCATTTTGGTGTTAAAGCCGTATTCCATATCTTTTATGTCCGGTTTTGATAAAATTTTTATTTCCATTTTTTCCTTGTCAAAACTAATCCAACTCGGAACTTCGCCGTTTTTTGTATTTTTTAATTCATTCATTGCTTCTTTAAAAAACAGCTTGTCTTTTTTTGAACTTTTTAATTTAATAATATCATCTATTTTAACTTGAAAAGATGGGATATCAGTCTTAAATTTATTAACGATAAAATGGCCGTGCCCCACTATCTGCCTAGCTTGCCGCCTTGATTTGGCTATTCCAGAACGGTAAATAACATTATCTAAGCGCATTTCTAAAAAATTTACAAGATTTTCGCCGATGTCTCCTTTAATTTTTAAAGCTTTTTCATAATATTTTTTAAACTGCCTTTCTAAAATTCCGTAAATCCTTTTTGCTTTCTGCTTCTCTCTTAATTGCAAACTGTATTCAGTCGCTTTAGTCCTTCCGCGCTTAGATCCATGCAGTCCGGGCGGATAATTTCTCTTGACAAAAGCGCATTTTGAAGAGAGGCATCTTGCTCCTTTAAGCATTAGCTTTTTACTCTCTCTTCGGCAAATTTTACATTTTGATTCTTTTTTAGGCATAAAAATTTAATAACTCACAAATCTACAAATCAACTACAAATAACACAAATTCTATTCGTAATATTCGCAACAAATTTGTAGGTTTGCGTGAAAGAAGCTATAATTGTCAATTAATATTTAATAAAAATTCTACACTCTTCTCGGCTTTCTTTTGCGGCAGCCGTTGTGCGGAATAGGCGTCATATCTTTAATTAAAACAATATTTAATCCGTTTGCGTTTAAAGCGCGTATAGCTGAATCTCGTCCTGGTCCTATTCCTTTTACAAAAACTTGAATATTTTTCAAGCCGTAAACTTTTGATTTTTCAACCGCTGATTTAACAATAACTCCAGCGGCATAAGGCGTTGCTTTTTTAGCGCCCTTAAAACCGTTTTCGCCGGCATTTGACCACGCGAAAACATTGCCGCTATGATCAGTTATAGTAACGATTGTATTATTATAACTTGCTTTAATATATACAACGCCGTCGGAAATCATTCTTATATTTTTTTTCTTCTTTTTAACTATTGTGTTTTTGGCTATTTTTGCTGTCATAGATTTATTTTATGTTTTTTGGTTAGCGTTTTTTCTTCCGCTTCCCATAGTATGCTTTACATTTCCTCTCACTGTTCTCGTATTAGTCTTTGTTCGCTGTCCGCGAACTGGCAATTTTTTAACATGGCGGATGCCGCGATATGATTTAATCTCTTTAAGCTGTTTAATGTTAAATAACACTTCTCTTCTCAAATCCCCTTCTACCTTATGCGTCTTTTCAATAATATCCCTTAACCTGTTAACTTCTTCTTCTGATAACTGATGCGTTCTTTTGTCAGCGCTGATCTGCGATATTTTAAGAATTTTAATAGACGATTTCGCGCCAATGCCAAAAATATAAGTTAATGCTATCACTATTCTTTTTTCTTGAGGAAGATTTATTCCTGCTATTCTTGCCATAAATTTCTAATAAATAAAATTACCCTTGCCTCTGCTTATGCTTGGGGTTTTTGCAAATAACGCAAACTCGCTTATTGCGCCTAATAACTTTGCAGTCTTTGCACATTTTTTTTACAGATGTCCTTACTTTCATACTTTACAAATATTACTTTCTATAAACAATCCTCCCTTTTGTTAAATCATACGGCGTCATTTCTACTTTCACTTTATCTCCGGGAAGTATCCTGATTCTATTCATTCTCATTTTGCCTGACAGGTGGGCTAAGATATTATGCCCGTTTTCCAACTCAACTTTAAAAACACCGGCTGGTAAGAGTTCTATTACTCTGCCTTCTGCGTGAATAAATTTTTTGCTGTCCAATGTCTCTTTATTAGAAACCGCCATAAAAAAACAAAAAATTAGAATTCAATTAAATAAAGAATTCTTAATTTCCATTTACATTATTATAGGCATTATACGATAACAAAAAAATATGTCAAGCGCTTGTACTGCTATTGATATTTTTTTGCTTTATGGTATTATATTTTGAATGCTAACTTTTGGCTAAAAAAATAAAAAATGAATAAAACTTAATAAAAACAAGGAGGGTATCATGAAAAAACGCTTTAAAAAAAATCAGCTCGCTGTCGGAAACACAATAGTTATAAATCCGAGATTATTGTTCAAAAAATCTGAACTTTCAGATAATTCTCAACTTTTCAAAAAATACGAAGCGGAAATATTAAAGATTTTTCCGCATAAAACAGAGGCAAAAAACCTTTTAGTGTTAAAAGACATCAAAAGCGGAGAAATAAAATATGCCGGGGAAGGACTTGTAGAAAAAATCATTTCCTGACATAAAAAATATAGATATAAAAAATCTATCGGCCTGCATAATTTTATAACTTGATGCAGGCTTTTTGCTTTTAATTTTTACACGCTGCAGCTATGCGTTATGTAAACTATCTCGCCTGCTTGCTTGCATTTATTTATTGACACTATCTGTTGATGTGGTATATTTTATAATATGTTTACGGCATAAAAAAAATTATCAAAATTCTTTTACGCTACAATCGTACATTTCGTAATTCAAATTCTGTCATTTTGAGGCGATAGCCGAAGAATCTGCATTACTTATTGATAAAATATTGTTATAATAATTGAATATCAAACAGCGATGATTTTAAAATAATTTAGCGGCAATCAAAGCAGATCCTTCATTCCGCTATCGCTCCATTCAGGATGACAAAATTTTTTTGCATTTAATAATTTAAAAATTTCTGATTTAAAAACGAGAGCGGTCTTTTACTTTTTAAAGACCACTCTCTCATCAACATTAATGCGTCAAAAAGACGCCGCCGGTTCTCGATCATGACAACCGCAATTTCTGCAGTCAACTATAATCTTAACAATAAATCCAGTTATGGATTCGCCCGGCACCCTTACCAACTCCGCAATACATTGCCCTTTGTCTGCTACTTTTGTTTCACATTGCGGACAAAAAAGCGTCACCTCCCTTGGGAGTTCTACTGATCCCGTTTGACTTGCGACCAAAGACATTATTCCCAATCTCGTTCTTGCGCCCATACCCATAATAAATCCTCCTTATTTATAAAATTAACGAACTTTAATGAATATATAGCAAACATAATATTTTTAGTCAAATTAAAAAATGTAATATAAAAATTAAAACTAACAAAACATTTATGCAGACTTTTTTAGACAAATTCACGATCAGTTATAAAGACACGATTAAGCAGGCGTTTGATTTGGCGCGGGAAAATAACGATTCGTCAGTTAGCGCCGAGCATCTTTTCTATTCTCTAATAATCCAAAAAGGGAGTTTGGCAAATCATATTCTAAAAAAATTAAAAATTACCGCGGCTCAATTAAAAAGAGAGATGCTGCCGATTCATCAGCTCGGACACCGCATTGAAAAAAACAGAAAACATCCCGCAATTTCAAATGAAAGCAAAGGCATTATTAAAAGGTCTGCCGCTATCGCCAGCGCTATGTCGCATAAATTCATCGGCACCGAGCATCTTTTAATAGCGCTGATTAAATCAAACAGCCCTGAAATTATAAAATTTTTCAAGCGGCATAAAATAGATTCTAAAAAAATGGAGGATCAGATAATCGGGTCGCTGAAAACGCTCACGAAATTTTCGCGACTCACAAACAGATCCCGCTATTCTAAATTAAAAAAAATCAGCGAAGAATATTTTGAAGAAGAAGGCGAAAAAGACAGCGACTTTATTGTTGATTTGACAAATCGAGATAATGTGGAAAAAATTGATCCTGTTATCGCGCGCGAAGATGAGATTAGCAGAATAATCCAAATTTTATCCCGCCGCTCTAAAAATAATCCTCTTCTTTTAGGCGAACCTGGAGTTGGAAAAACTGCTATCATAGAAGGGCTGGCAAAAAAAATCGCCTGCTTGGATGTTCCGCCTTTTCTTTACGGAAAAAAAATTATCAAGCTTAATATGGGATCTATGATTGCCGGAACAATGTTCAGGGGAGAATTTGAATCAAGGTTAAAAGCGATTATAGAAAAAATACAGGGCGACCCGAACTCTATTCTTTTTATTGATGAAATTCACAATATCGTGGGTGCCGGATCAAGCAGCGGTAATTTAGACGCGGCAAATATCCTAAAACCAGCCCTTGCGCGCGGAGAATTCCGCTTGATAGGCGCGACTACTTTTACCGATTATAAAAAACAGATTGAAAAAGACCGCGCGCTTAAAAGGCGATTCGCAACAGTTAAAATAGAGGAGCCGAACGCGGAAAAAAGCCGCGAAATTCTGATTAAATTAAAAAAATATTATGAAAAATTCCATAAAATAGAAATAACTGAGCAGGCCATAAATTCGGCTATTAAACTCTCTGATCGTTATTTAACAAACAGCCGCCTGCCTGACAAAGCGATTGATTTAATTGATGAAGCCGCGGCTAAGGTAAAAATAAAAAAAGAAAAGCATAATTTCGGATTTTTGCAGTCAAAATTCAGAAACAAACTTAAAAAAATAGAATTCATAAAACAGCGGCATATAAATAGCGAAGATTATTCAGCCGCGATAGGATTAAAAAAAGACGCTGACGATTTGATTAAAGAATTCAAATCTTTAGAAACGATAAACGAAGAACTTAAAAAAACTATTATCGGCAAGATTACCAACGATGATATCGCGGAAGTTATTTCAAAAATAACGAATATACCTAAAAATCAGTTGAATTCCGAAGACGCGGATAGTCTTCTTGGTTTAGAAAAAAAACTGCGCGAAAAAATAATCGGGCAGGAAAAATCGATTAAAACTGTAGTAAGATATTTAAAAAGGTGTCTCCTGAATATCTCCTCTCCCGATCGCCCAATGGCTTCATTTATGTTTTTAGGCCCTGTCGGCGTAGGAAAAACTGAACTGGCAAAACAGGTAGCCAAACTTGTCTTTGGCGAAAAACAGCCAGAGGATAGCAGCGCTTTAACTGGAAAATCATCAATAATCAAGCTTGATATGAGTGAATTTAACGACAAATTTAATGTTTCGCGCTTAATAGGAGCGCCAGCAGGATATGTCGGATATGACGAAGGAGGAAAACTCACGGAATTTGTCAAGCATAATCCGCGCAGCTTAATCCTGTTTGATGAAATTGAAAAAGC
>JAGLJD010000076.1 GCA_023142625.1 Candidatus Parcubacteria bacterium
CTCGTTCAGCTCCTCGCAAAGACATACAATTTAATGTTCCTCGCAAAAACAAATATTAAAACTGCGCGATCAGCCGTTTAATAGTTTTCGCGTCGGCTTTATTCATAATCTTTTTATCGCGGCGCTTATTGCGCGTGGTATTTCCCCGCTCTTGAGAATTGAAATGATCCTGCCCAGCTGTTCTCTTAATAATTTTTTTCTTTTTTGTGAGCTTAAATCTCTTCGCTGCCGCTTTGTTTGTTTTTAATTTCATTTTTTTATTATATCTATTTCGTAATTAGTTTTTTTTATAAACAATAATGGCTGACAGCCGCCCGCCTTGCGCTTTTATCGGCTGTTCGGTTATAATGCTGTATTTTTCATCTTTTAATTCCTCTATAAAATCCCTGATTATCTGAAAAGCTAAATCCGTATGCTGCCGCTCTCTGCCCTTAAGGACTAATTCTATTTTTACTTTATTGCCATCTAAAAGAAAATCTTTCGCTTTTTTCGCGCGAAAATCCAAATCATGCTTGCCGATTCTAAAAGAGAGTTTTATTGTTTTTGTCTCCGCTTTTTTCTGCTGCGCTCTCTGTTTTCTCGCGTCTTTCTGCTTTTTATACTGCATTTTGCCGTAATCCAAAATTTTAGCAATCGGAGGATCCTCTTTCGGTGAGACTTCAACTAATGACAAATTTTTTTTACGCGCCATTTCTATCGCTTCCGCGGTATCTATAATTCCGATAAATTTTCCGCTGTCGTCAATCAATTGCACCTTTGGCGCAAAAATTTTATTATCAACTCTGAATTTTTTTTGAACTATTTTTTTTGATTTTTTTCTAGTATAACGCATTGATTAAATTTAATTTTAATTTTCGCATTATGGCAGTCTCCGATAGGGACTGCCACATTCGGCATAATCGTCGCAGTCCCTATCGGAGACTGCGACGGGGCGGATTCAGGATGACAAATTTGTTTTAACAATTTTTTTGTAAAAATTTTTAATTAAGGAGGTTGGATAAATTGCGAAACGAATTTTAAAAACTTCACTTCGCAATTTACTTTTTTTATTCTTTAAATATTAAATCCAGAACCGTCTGAATTGCCTTTTTTTCGTCTTTAACATAAAAAAAATTTTCACCAACATCACTGTCAATAAAATTTTTAATCTGTTCAACCTTATAAGTAGGCGAAAAGACAAGAACTACCTTTGATTTCTTTACCATCTTTTTGATGGCGTCCAATTGTTCGGGCGGAATTTGAGCATTTATGACTACAATTTCTTGACCTGTATAGACCTCAACTCCTCGCTTAACAGATGTCTCCAATAAAGGAATCAAAAACCATTCATAAACTTTCTCAAAAATATTCGGGTCTTCCTCAATTATCAAAATTCTTTCCATTTCCTTTTCCTCCTTTTATTTGCGTTAGTAAAAAAAATTTATACAAAAAAATTGTCAAAGTCCAAATGTATAATCTCACTGTCTTTGCGAGGAAATGAACGAGTGAAACGAGTGAGGTGCGACGAAGCAATCCCGTTGCTGGACGAATAAAACTATAATTATAGATTTATCCGCTCAGTAATGAGATTGCTTCGTCGCTCATTCCGCTATCGCTACATTCGCTCCTCGCAAAGACAAGTGTTCTTGTGTTTAAATGCTTAAATGCTTTTTGTGGAGATGAGGGGATTCGCGCCCCTGTCTGAAAAATTTTTTAAAAATGATCTACAAATTTATCCTGTTTAATTTAAGACAATATTTTTAAAACAGACAAAATAATATTATCTTTTTTCTTTTTTATTTAAGCGGAACGCCAAAAGAAAAAACGCTTCCGCCGATCCTGCTATATGGCACCAGATTATCGCTTAGCAGAAATCAGCATCTGATGGCAGCCTATGTTTTTAAACGGCGACTGCGGAAAAGTTTGGAACCGCGAAAGCAGAAGCGATCGCAGTTTTAACTTTTTTAACTAAGTTTGCACTTAATTTGATTTTGTGATTTTTAACGGGATCACAACCCGATTTGCCATTTTTAAAAGGACTTTTCATCGAAAACTATACATCCCCATCTTAAAATTTTCAATTACAAGACAGTATAAAATGAACTGTCTTTGCGAGCGGAGTGCAA